>JBKJMZ010000020.1:0-32417 GCA_046596255.1 Ferruginibacter sp.
AAGCAGCTGGTATTTTGATAGTCCCGTTGATACGGCTTACCGCTATGAAACCTACATATCACGGGAAGTAGTGCAATTTATAGATAAGCACTACCGGACCATTGCGGATAAAGAACATCGGGCCATTACCGGACTCAGTATGGGTGGGCATGGTGCGTTATTCCTTGGTTTAAGACATGCCGATATCTTTGGAGCGGCCGGCAGCATGAGCGGTGTTTTAGATCTTAAGGAAAGCAGGAATCGTTATGATATTATGAAGCGTATCGGGGATACCATTACACATGTCCACAACTGGAATGAGCTTGGTATGCTTAACATGATTGAGCATTTTACGAAAACCCCTTTGAAAATTATTTTCGATTGTGGTGATAAGGATGTTTTTATTGATGCCAACAGGAGGTTGCACCAAAAGATGCTGCAATTGAAGATACCCCACACCTATATAGAAAGACCTGGTAACCATAGCTGGGATTACTGGGGCAACAGCATAGTTTACCAATTACTGTACTTTCAAAAATATTTCAATCAAAATCAATAACTGTGTATTTTTTACACATTAATTAATTAGATTTACGGCCTAAACCGATTGATATGCAGTTCAAAAAACTATTGCTTGCCTCCTTTGTATTAACCTGTGCAATTTCCTCATCAGCCCAGAATAAGACCATCATCAGCTCTCCTGATAAAAATATAGAGCTTGGATTCTGGCTGAATGAAGAGGGCACCCCCATCTATGAAATAACCTATAAGCTTAAGGCTGTACTCTTTCCATCAGCCATGGGCTTTGAGTTAAAACAAACCATGCTTAATGAGGCACTGCCCTCTTTGCAAAAGAACCTGGTTGTGTTATCTACCTTAAAAACAAGCTCCGACACTAAATGGAAACCGGTTTGGGGAGATGTAAAGGAAATCAGGGATAATTATAACCAGTTGCTGGTAAAGCTTTCGCAAAAAGGCGATAAAGCTATTCAGTACAATATCATATTTAAGGTTTTTGATGATGGTGTAGGGTTCCGGTACGAATTTCCAAAACAGAACAACCTGGGGCATTTTATCGTGTCGGAAGAAAAAACCCAGTTCCAGCTCAGCGGCGATCATAAAGCTTTCTGGATACCGGGTGATTACGACAGCAATGAATTTAATCCAAATGTTACCAGCCTGAGCGAGGTTAATGCAGAGGACCCTAAATATGCGGCCAACATTTTTGCACATAAATTCTTTGATAAAAATGCAGTGCAAACACCCCTGATGCTAAAAACAAAAGAAGGCCTTTATATCAATATTCATGAAGCGGCACTGGTGAATTATCCTGCCATGAACCTGCTGATCAATAAATCTAATTTTAATTTAACCTCGGTACTGGTACCGGATGCATTGGGCAATAAAGCTTATTTACAGGCTCCTGCAAAAACACCCTGGCGTACCATTATTGTTTCAGATAAAGCCACAGATATACTGGCATCACATACTATCCTTAACCTGAACGAACCATCTGCCATAAAAAATACATCCTGGATCAAGCCAACAAAATATGTTGGGGTGTGGTGGGAAATGCATGTGGGCAAAGCAAGCTGGGATAGTGCAAGTGGCAAGCATGGTGCTAATACTGCTAATGTAAAAAAGTATATCGACTTTGCAGCTAAGCATGGCTTTGACGGCGTATTGGTTGAAGGATGGAATGTGGGCTGGGAAGACTGGTTTGGGCAATACAAAGAAAATGTTTTTGATTTTGTTACACCCTATGGTGATTTTGATGTGAAAGGATTACAGAAATATGCAGCTTCAAAAAAAGTAAAGCTGATCATGCACCACGAAACATCAGCATCAGTTACCAATTACGAAAGGCAGATGGATACTGCTTACCGCTTTATGAAAAAATTTGGCTATGATGCGGTAAAGACGGGCTATGTAGGCCATATCATTCCCCGTGGCGAGCACCATGATGGTCAATGGATGGTGAATCATTATAACAGGGTTGCACAAAAAACTGCAGCTTATAAGATCATGCTTGCAGCACATGAGCCTGTTCGTCCTACAGGGCTAAGCCGCACTTACCCAAACTGGCTGGCAAGCGAAGCTGCAAGAGGAATGGAATTTAATGCCTGGAGCGAAGGTAACAGACCTGATCATGATGTTATATTACCGTTCACCCGTTTTATGGGCGGACCAATGGATTATACCCCCGGTATCTTTCAACTTGAATTAAATTATTGGGATAAGAATAAAAAAGAAACCATTCACACAACTTTGGCCAAGCAACTTGCCTTGTATGTAACCATCTGCAGTCCTATGCAAATGGCTGCCGATCTTCCGGAGATCTATGAAAAGAAACTGGATGCTTTCCAGTTCATAAAAGATGTAGCGGTTGACTGGGATGATACTAAATACCTGGACGCAGAGCCCGGGGATTATATTATTGTAGCCCGTAAAGCTAAAGGATCTAACAACTGGTTCCTGGGAGCTATTACTGATGAAAATGGAAGAACAGCAAAAGCTGATCTTAGTTTTTTAGATCCAGGTAAAAAATATACTGCCATCATTTATGCTGATGCAGATGATGCCCATTATCAAACCAGGCCCGCAGCTTATAAAATAACTAAACAGGTAGTAGATAATAAAACAATTTTAAATTTAAAACTGGCACCGGGTGGAGGATCTGCGATAAGTTTTGTACCGGTAAAATAGTGGTCAGGCCACTACTAACAGCACGGTATTTTAGAGAATTTATTTTTATCAACAGATAGGAGTTTTGGGGATCTGATCAGCCCGACAACTAATAAAAAAACTCCGGAAATTTCTTCCGGAGTTTTTTATCAATTATATGTTCTTCCATCCCTTACTACTTTCTTCTTGCCTTTATTCTTCTTTTCCCATTCAAGCATTTCGGGAGTTTTTTGTACTTCTTTCTTTTTTTCCGCAGGGGCTGCTGCTATTTTTTTAGTATCGCCGCCCGGAACCTGTAAATGTCCACGCTCATATTTTTCCGCCTTAACCAATCTCCCGGTTCCTGCATCAAAATATTTCCATTCGCCGTGGCGAACACTGTATGGCTCGGCCTTTACAACTTTCATTTCTATGATCTCGTTATTACCTTCTCCATAAATAGGTATCGTATCATAAGGATATTCCGGATCGTAAGCCCTCCAGGATTCTTCCCTGATAAGATCTCCCAGGTAAGTATAATATTGCTGAACACCATCCTTACCCCCAAGTTTATAAAATTCAACAGCAATAATATCACCCGTTAAACTATACTTTCTCCAGATACCTTCTTTGTTATTATTTTTAAACGTGCCTTCTTCTTCGTAGCCTGGCTCACCTCTTAAAGGCTCTACATGCATCACCCATTTGCCCTGCTTCTGGTCTTTCTTATTAATGGCATTCAGGGTATCCCCTTCGGTGGAAAGCTGGTATGTCTTATATTGGGCAGTCCCATTCATCAAAAACAGAAACAGGATGATGGTCAGTACCAACAATTGCCGTATTTTTAAAATTCGCATGATCGTTTATTTATGCTTACAATAATTCAAACCAAAATCACAGGGATGATAAATCTTTTCAAAATTACAGCAATACTTCTTTTCATAATTGTTAATTCTGCACAGGCGCAGGTGAAACCTACTACTGCTGCTGAGAGAGCAAACGGTTTGCAAAAAAGAAAATTGCTGGAAAAAGATACCAGTTTAAACAGTATAAAATTTCGCAATGTGGGGCCCAGTGTTATGAGTGGCCGGGTGGTAGATGTAGATGTAAACCCTGCAGACCCCACTGAATTCTATGTGGCATATGCATCCGGCGGCTTATGGTATACCAAAAATAACGGGCAGAGCTTAGTGCCAATATTTGATAAAGAAAATGTCCTAACCATTGGCGATATAGCAGTTAATTGGACTGATTATTATGAAAAGGGATTAGTTATTCCTGCAAATAGAATTCGACACATTTGGGTTGGTACGGGTGAGGTAAATAGTAGTCGATCATCGTATGCCGGAAATGGTGTTTATAAAAGTATGGATAACGGAAAAACCTGGGAATACCTCGGCCTACCCGAAAGCCATCATATCGGTAAAATAAACCTGCACCCAACCAATAAAAATATTGCCTGGGTAGCTGTGCTTGGTCATTTATATTCTCCCAATAAAGAAAGAGGCATTTATAAAACCACAGATGGCGGTAAAACCTGGCAACACACTTTATTTGTGGATGAGAATACCGGCGCCGTTGATATGGATATCAATCCAAAGAATCCTGATGAATTATATGCAGCCATGTGGTACCGTACAAGAAGGGCATGGAATTTTGAAGAAGCCGGTAAAAGCTCCGGCATTTATAAAAGTACCGATGGTGGTAATACCTGGAAGCATATTAGTGCTGGTGGAAGCGGTTTTCCCACAGGTGAAGGCCTTGGCCGAATTGGTGTTGCAGTTTTTGCAGCCAACCCAGGTATTATTTATGCAACATTAGATAACCAGGGGCGCAGGCCTGATACTGCACAGAAAAAAACAGATACCAACTATGTGCTTAGGAATTTTAAGGATCTTACTAAACAAAGCTTTGCTGCGCTTGATGAGAAAAAGTTAGATAGCTTTTTGATCCGGAACAATTTTAAAGAAAAATATACGGCAGCAACAGTAAAAGAACTGGTAAGAACTGATAAGATAAAACCCACAGAAATTTATAATTACCTCTTTGATGCCAACACGGCGCTTTTTGAAACACCCATTATTGGTTGTGAAGTTTATAGAAGCGATGATGCAGGTGCTACCTGGAAAAAAGTAAATACCAAGGGGCTGAACACTTACAATACCTATGGCTATTATTTTGGAAAGATATCGGTAAGCAATACCAATGCAGATAAAGTAGTGATAAGTGGTTATGATCTGTTATTAAGTACCGATGGCGGTAAAACTTTTAAAAGCAGGGACAATGAAGCTACGCATGCCGACTGGCATGGCTGTTGGATGAATCCTAATAAGGATAGTCACTGGGTTGCCGCAAACGATGGAGGTTGCAATGTTACTTATGATGATGGTGAGCATTGGTTCAAAGCCAACACGCCATCTGTAGGACAGTTCTATAAAATAACAGTTGATGATGCAAAGCCATACAATATTTATGGCGGACTGCAGGATAACGGAACCTGGTTCGGGCCATCAACTACAAAGGATAATGACCAATGGGATTATGAAGGCGTATATCCCTGGAAACAAATTGGTGGTGGCGATGGCATGCAGGTGCAGGTAGATACCAGGGACAACAAAACCGCTTACACAGGCTTTCAGTTTGGTTTTTATGGCCGCCGGAGTACAGAAGGAGGGCGCAGGTTATTCATTTATCCAAGGCCCGATCTTGGTGAACCCAAGTACCGCTATAATTGGCAAACACCTATCTGGCTTAGCAAACATAACCAGGATGTTTTATATTATGGCACCAATAGATTTCACCGCAGTTTACAAAAAGGCGAGAACCTGGAAGTACTGAGTGCCGACCTTACCAATGGTGGGATCGCCGGTGATGTGCCTTTTGGTACTGCAACAACCCTTGCTGAATCGCCCATAAAATTTGGTTTGATATATATTGGTACTGATGATGGAAATATACATGTTAGCAAGGATGCCGGTTATAATTGGATAAAAATAAGCGGCAGCCTGCCTAAAGCTGTCCAGGGATTGTATGTAAGCCGTGTTACTCCTTCTGCTTATAAAGAACGCCGGATATATATAACATTGAACGGTTACCGCAATGATAATTTTGGCAGTTACTTATTTGTGAGCGAAGATCACGGAAGCACCTGGACGCAATTGGGCAATGACCTGCCAATGGAACCAATAAACGTTGTGGTTGAAGATCCTAAAAATGAAAATATTATTTATGTGGGCACTGATAATGGGCTGTATGCATCTTTTACCATGGGGAAAACATTTATAACATTAGCTAATAACCTTCCCCGCGTGCCGGTGCATGATATAGTGGTGCAGCAAAGAGAGAATGAGCTGGTGATTGGTACACATGGAAGGAGTATCTATATTGCCAAGCTAAAGGATGTGCATAAGGTTTATGAGAAGATGGGTGGGAAGTAGGAATTCGCCTTGTGGCGAATTCATTCAAAGAACACGCCATAAGGCTTTTAAAGAACACGCCGTAAGGCTTTTAAAGAACACGCCGTAAGGCTTTTAAAGAACACGCCGTAAGGCGTGTTCCTACAATTAAATAATTTTTCTACTTTTGAATTCGCCATAAGGCGAATTCCTACGTGTACAAAAAACAAAAACAATACCGGCTTTACAATTTTGATTTTTCGCAGGATGGTCATTATTTTATAACCATCGTTACCAAAGACAGAGAACATTTTTTTGGTAAAATCATTAATCAGGAAATGATATATTCTCCAACAGGAGAATACACAAAGAATAATATTCTAAAATTTTATATAAATGAAAATCTGGAAAATCCTTATCAAAACAATCCTTACTTTCTTAATAACAACCAAACACTTATTGGTGTTACCGAATGGTCGGTTTTACCCAATCACATTCATCTAATCATTGAAATAATAAATAAGGTAGAAAAAGAATACACAACCATCACAGGGTTATCAGCTTTATCAAAAGGCTCTATAAGTTCATTTGCAAACCATTTTAAGGGAAATGTAAAAAAATGGTGCAATGAGAATAATTTTAATGATTTTAACTGGCAAAGCAGGTTTCATGATAGGGTAATAAGAAATAATGCTGAATACGACCAGATAGCGAGGTATATTCAAAACAATGTAGGGAATTGGAATGATGATGATTTGTAGGAACACGCCTCCCGGCGTGTTCTGTATTTGTCATTGGCAAATACCAAAAAAAATCGCCACAAGGCGAATTCCTACCCATACCCCAGCTTCTCTCCCACTTCCTTATCCAGGGCCGGCAATTTTTTCCTGTCAACCAAAAAACTATTCAGTTGAGATAGCTCCTTAAAGATATAATGCTTCTCCATAGCAGCTTTTAAATAGCCTGCTCCCGTGCTGCCCCCGGTACCAATGCGGCTGCCGATCATGCGCTGCACCATATTGATATGCCGGTTACGCCAGTTGGCAAGCTGATTATCTATCTCAAGCAATGTATCTAATAGTTGAAAAGGTAGTTCCAGCATGGGATAGCCACGGTACATCATAATGAATAAGGCCGAGCGGCTTGCCTTTGGTGATAGGCTTCTTTCCACATCTGCAGGCGCATTATTAAAAACGGTTTCAAAAGCAGTTGCATTATTCTTTTCAGCATCGGCCAGGCTGTTTATATAAATGTGCTGGTAATTATTCCAGAATTCGTCGGTAATAAAAGGCATCCTTTCCAGCCATGCATTTATTAATTGCAGCACCGACTTACCGCTCTCTGCATCTTTAATAATGGCAACATCTGCTTCTTTTAATTGCGATGTGTAGTAATGCTGCCCATGGCGATGCTCAAATTTTAAGCCCAACTTTGCTTCCAGCACTTTGAACTGGTAGCTTTGAAAACCAGATGCAGGACGCAACATATCCCTGAAATCAAGAAAATCCATTGGTGTCATTGTTTCCATGATATCTATCTGCTGCACCAATACCTTCAAGATAGTAACCACCCTTTTTAAGCGGTGCACCACGGTCTGCATATCGGGTGAGTTATCATTCACTTCGGGTTTGTTCATGATGGCTATTACCGAATTCACTTCAAATAATATTTGCTTGAACCATAGTTCATATGCCTGGTGAATGATGATGAACAGCATTTCATCATGGGCTGGTTCCTTACCTTCCTTAAAACTTTCAGGATCCTGTGCACCCGTTATCTTTTCCAGTTGCAGGTAATCTGCATAATAAACTGCTTTCTCCATAGCATTTTGCTTTAATAACCGCAAACTTACATATTCGGGATGAGACTTGATGCTGGATACCCGATACTGGATACTGGATACCCAATACTGGATACTGGATAGTCCATAATTTTTAAAAAGCTTTTAAAGTTGCTTGCTCATCCTGTATCAAGTATACAGTATCGGTTTTTGATTTTTTCGTTTTGTTAACCGCTGGTGAACAGAATTTGCTTTAACAATATCTTCTGCATAAAAAAATTCGGCGGCATAATTTTTTATTGCAAAATACCCGGCAGACCCTAAAACCCTGCAACCAACCTATGTATAGAAAAATTACATTTTTCGTCATCAGTGTTATGATGATGAACAGCCTCCACGCACAAGTAAGTTATGGTATCCGGACAGGAGTAAACTTTTCCAAATGGGAAGGTGACGATCTCCAGATCATTGAAGACCTCGTTGACAAGACCGAAGGTTATGTAAAAACAAAAGGTAAAAAAGGCCTGCACATCGGGGGCTATGTACGCATTCCCATCTCCGATGTTTTTGCTTTTGAACCTGGGTTCCAATATTCCAAAAAAGGCTACAGCCTTGTTGGCGATTTTCAGATACCGGTATTAAAATACATTGGCCTTAATATAGGTGCAAGGGTACAATCGCATTATTTTGACATTCCTTTAGTGATAAAAGCCAATGTGGTTAAAGGTTTAATGATCTATGCCGGCCCACAGGTTTCCTTAATGGCGAGAAGCACATTAAATGCAAAGCTGAGCATACTGGGTATTTCCATTTTCAACAAAGGTTTTGGTATTACCGAACGCTTTAATAAGGTGGACCTGGGCTTAACCGGGGGTATTGGTTACGAATTTGATAGCGGCATTAATATACAGGCGGGTTACGATCTTGGATTAACCCCACTGGATAAAAATAATAATTACGAAGCTTACAACCGTGTTGTAAAAGTTTCTGTTGGCTATACTTTCTAGGTAAAAGTATAAATAACAATGGCGTTACCTGGCAACGGGTAGCGCTTTTTTTTACACCCCCTAACCCCCTGAAGGGGGAATTGGAGTATTTAGCTTCAGCTAACCTAATTTTCAAAATCTATTCAAAAATGATTTCCTTAAATTTGCAACCACCTCACCCTCATTCCCTCTCCAAAAGGAGAGGGAGAGCCAGGCAGTGGTATTTCTATTTAGCTTTATGGGGACATTTTAAGAATTACTTATAGTATCAACTTTAAAGTACAAAACAAAAACTACGTTTTAGATGGGAAGAATATTTGAAGTTAGAAAAAGCGCCATGTTTGCCCGCTGGGATAAGATGGCCAAGAATTTTACGCGTATAGGCAAAGAGATAGCCATTGCTGTAAAAGCCAGTGGGCCTGATCCGGATAACAACCCTGCATTAAGAAGATGCTACGTAAATGCAAGGTCAGTGGGTATGCCGAAAGACAGGGTGGAAGCCGCTATTAAAAGGGCTATGGGTAAGGATACCAGCAACTATGAAGAAATCATGTATGAAGGATATGCCCCCCATGGCGTTGCTGTTTTAGTTGAAACCGCGACAGATAATCCTACCCGTACTGTTGCCAACGTAAGGATGCATTTTACCAAAGGACAGGGTTCTTTAGGCACCAGCGGCAGTGTGGCTTTTGGTTTTACCCATATGGCAGAATTCAAGATCAAAAAAAATAACCTGGATGTGGATGAGTTGGAACTGGAATTGATTGATTTTGGCTTGGAAGAAATTGGAGAAGATACAGAAGGCAATATTATCATAAGGTCGCCCTTTAATGAATATGGGCATATGAGTAAAGCATTGGAGGATAAAAAACTGGAAGTGATCAGCGCCGAGCTTACCTGGGTTCCATCAAACACGATGGAATTAAATGAAGAGCAAAGCAACGAGGTTTTAAAACTGGTTGACCAGCTGGAGCAAGACGATGATGTACAGAAAGTGTATCATAATTTGAAGTAAAAAAGAAATGCAGCTTTATATCCGGCATTTAACTGTCCTGGAAGAATGATCTCACAAAATGTTTTATTTCTTTACTGAAGTAATATCTGTACGGATATTGAGTTTGCCTCCCTGGTACATTTCCATTCGTACAATACCCAATTCGGGGTTATACCACATGGTCATACTCATTTTCATCTTTTCTTTAACCGCATCCATTATTTTTTTTGTTTCTGCATCCAGACCCTGTACATCTGATTCTATATCAGTGGTCACTTTATAACAATCCCAGGAACCGGCGGTTGTAGTTATTTTTTCTTTGGCAGCAACTATCCTGTTTTTATACGTGGCAGTAATATCCATTTTAACCGCACCTTTATCCATTGCAATAGTGTAGGAAGCATCTGGTAGCTTTTGCCCTACGCTCACATTTACAGGGAACTGGAGGGGCTTAATATCTCCTTTTAAATTATTCAATCCCTCAAAATTCTGCAGCATGGAAGCCATATCCATGTACAGATTCTCTCCATCACATTTGTAAATAAGGTTCATTGTTTTATCACCGGTTGCTGCGCTATTCATTAGTACTGATGAGGTAGCAACCAGCATTCCGCCTTCATCTTTTACATCGGTAACAGTAGTTGTAGCTTTACTTGCTTCTTTACCTGCAGCATCATAACTGGTGGCCTCAATAATGGCCCCTTTGTGAAAGAGTATAAGTTTTCCGCAACCTGCAGCAGCGGATTCATTTTCTGAAGTAATTGCAGGGTTTCCTTTTTCTTTTGGATCATCCTTTTGGCTGTTGCAGGCAAAAAGCGATAGCATGATGCAGGCCGAAATTATTTTTCTCATTACAGTGTTTTTAATAAAGCTGTTAATGGAGTATCTCGTATATCAACTTAAATGTACCCATAGTTTTATTCTTCATTCAAATATATTTCTCCTTTCATAAAAAAAACCGCTTTCCCTTTCATGATCACCCTGTCGCCTTTTTGTTCACACCACAGCTCTCCGCCCCTATTTGAAAGCTGTAAAGCATGCAGATTTTTTTTACCCAATTTTTCGGCCCAGAAAGGAATTAATTGCGAATGCGCTGAGCCGGTTACCGGGTCTTCATCAATGCCAGCTCCGGGTGCAAAGAACCGCGAAACAAAATCAACCGGATCTGAAGTATCGTCTGACCGCTTATTACCCGGAGCAGTAATGATCATTGTATCAATATGCTTTTTCATCAATGAAAAATCCGGGCGGCAGTTTTTTACTGCATCTTCATTCATAAGTTCAACTAAAATATCACGGTGTTTGTATACTCCAATAATTTCCTCATAACCCAAAATAGCCGAGATCTCGTCCGGGTATATATCCAGCCGCTCTGGTTTCCAGGAAGGAAAATCGAGGCAGATAAGATCATCTTCCCGGGTAACTTTTAATATACCGCTTAAAGAATTGAACCTGATCTGGGGTTTACTAAAATTCATTTTATTGAACAGGATATAGGCTGCTGCCAGTGTTGCATGGCCACATAAATTGATCTCTACTTCGGGCGTAAACCATTTTATTTCAAAATCGGCGGCCTTGGCTGATGAGGGTACAAAAAATACTGTTTCGCTCAGGTTGTTCTCCAGGGCTATCTGTTGCATCAGATGTGTATCCGGCCATTGCTCCAAAGGGATCACTGCTGCAGGGTTGCCTCCAAAAAATTTATCAGTAAATGCATCAACCTGGTAGATCGTCAGTTTCATTATTTTTTGCTTTTGAATAAATAAATGGCAGCGACAATTTATATTTTACCGCCAGCAGGCGGATAAATAAGATCAGCAGGATACAGATGATCTTCGCCACATCATTGTTAAGACTGCTATGGTATAAAAAATAATAAAGCAGTCCGCCGATGATACTGGCCAATGCATAAATTTCCTTCCGGAAAACTAGGGGTACATTATTGAGCAGCACATCTCTTATCACGCCACCAAAGCTTGCTGTTATTGTTCCCAATGCAACGCAAACTCCCATACTGAATTTCAGTTCTATTCCTTTCTCAATACCGATGATCGTAAAAAGTCCTAATCCCAATGCGTCGAACAAAAACAGGGTTGCATTTATTTTTTTAAGCCATTGGCTAAAAAACATGCTGCCAATAGCACCCATAAAGATCACCACCGTTGCAGTTCCATCCCTTAACCAGCCTACGGGCAGGTCGCCGATCATTACATCCCGTAATGTGCCGCCGCCAATTGCCGTTACAAAAGAAAGTATGAGCACCCCAAAAAGGTCAAGCTTTTTTTCCATAGCGAAAAAAGCGCCCGATACTGCGAAAGAGAAAGTACCTAAAATATCAATGACTTCTAAAAATCCTGGATTGATCATAAGCTTTGATATTGACCAGTAGAATATATACAGAGCAAACAGTCTTCGACACTGCCAATTACATCAATTTCAAAACTCTTACTTTAAAATTATTAGGCTGTCAGCCCTGAGCTTGTCGAAGGCGGGTTCACGCTAACAAACCGAGTTCGACAGGCTCACTCTGACAAACTTATGAAACTCACACTCTGTAATTATTAAGAGTTTCAATTGAGTTTATTCACTCATTATCTCCTTAATCACAGCAACAATATCTTCTGTATTTGGCTTGCTGAAATAATCACCATCACTGCCATAAGAAGGGCGGTGTGCTTTTGCGGTAATAGTTCGTGGGGATGTATCCAAAAATTTATAGCCGCCCTGCTCTTCCATTACTTTGTTGAACATGTATGCGGCTGCGCCCCCGGGTACATCCTCATCCACAAAAACAATACGATTGGTTCTTTTAAGTGATTCAACAATTTTATGGTTGATATCAAAGGGTAATAAGGTTTGCACATCCACTACTTCGCAACTGATACCCATCCTATCCAGCGTTTCGGTAGCTTCCAGCACAATGCGCAGGGTTGAACCATAAGTTACGATAGTTACATCGGTTCCTTCCTTTACAAATTCCGGCACACCTAACGGGACGGTGTAGGCCATTAAGTTGGATGGTAATTTTTCTTTCAGGCGGTAACCGTTTAAACATTCAATAACCAATCCTGGATCGTTGCCCTGTAATAAAGTATTGTACATACCCGCAGCCTGCACCATATTACGCGGCACACATACATACATCCCTCTTAGCGCATTAATGATCATACCCATGGGTGAACCGCTATGCCAGATACCTTCCAATCTATGTCCTCTTGTTCTTACGATCAATGGACAACTTTGTTGCCCTGCTGTGCGGAAATGAGTTGTGCAAACATCGTCGCTCAGGGGTTGCAGTCCGTATAATAAATAATCGAGGTATTGAATTTCAGCGATCGGGCGAAGTCCTCTCAAAGCAAGGCCAATCCCCTGTCCCATGATAGTAAGTTCACGTATCCCCGTATCAAATATTCTACCCTTACCATGTTTTTCCTGAAGGCCACTGAAGCCCTGGTTCACATCACCTATATAACCCAGGTCTTCACCAAAAGCGATCACTTTTTGATTGGTGCTGAATAATTCATCAAAATATTTATTCAAAACCTCGTAACCATTTACAGTTGCAGCATCATCTGCATACCATGGACCAATTGCCGGTACTTTTAAGGCCGACTTTGGACCATCGTTGTATAAATAACTATTGTAGAGGGCTGCATATTCAGTTTTTAGTTTTGCATAGAATTGCTGTGCCGGTTTTGCAGCAGCATCATTTCCAACAAGATCTAAAACAGTTGCAAGAACCTTCATTACATCCCTTCTCATGGGCTCTCTTATCCCCGCCAGATCTGCTGATAATTTTGAAATACCTGCATCTAAAGTTTCAAGAGGCTTTAAGATATCAACAGTTTCAACCACCAGTTTTTTTATCGGGTCAATATATTTAGCCCATGCTTTTTGTTTGCTTTCACGGGCAAGCTCTACAGCATTATCTTCTATATGCTTTAATTCTTGTTCATCAGCCAATGCATTGGCCAATATCCATTCCCGCATTTGCTTTAAGCCATCCCATTCTTTTTCCCATTCAAGCCTTTCTGCTGTTTTATATCTTTCATGACTGCCCGAGGTTGAATGTCCCTGCGGCTGCGTTATTTCTTCAACATGAAAAATAGCGGGAGTATGAGTATCCCGTATTTTTTGAATTGCGGGTTCCAGTATCTCACACATACCGGCATAATCCCATCCTTTTAAATTATAGATGTCAATCCCATTGGTTCCCTGTTCTTTTTGAAATCCTCTCAATGCTTCCGAAATGGAGCCTTTGGTGGTTTGGTATTCTTTAGGAACTGAAATACCATAGCCGTCATCCCAAACAAAAACTGCTAAAGGCACCTGCAGCACTCCGGCTGCATTTATACTTTCCCAAAAATGTCCCTCACTGGTAGATGCATCGCCAATGGTACAAAAACAAACTTCATTTCCATTGGTACTGAGGTTAGTAAACTTTTTTAGTTCTTTAACATTCCTGAAGACCTTTGATGCAAAAGCCAGTCCCAAACCACGGGGCATTTGTCCGCCCGTAGGTGCGATATCACTGCTTACATTTTTTAGCTGTGCCAGGTCAAGCCAATCGCCCGCATCATTAACCAGCTTAGTAGCAAAATGTGCATTCATTTGCCTGCCTGCACTGAAAGGATCGTTTTCAATATTTGGATCGGCATATAGTTGTGCAAAGAATTGTTCAATGGTAGCAAGCCCGTTAGCAAACATAAAGGTCTGGTCGCGGTAATACCCCGACCTGAAATCGCCGGGCTTAAAGAATTTGGATACAGCAACTTGTGCTACTTCCTTTCCATCTCCAAAGATGCCGAACTTGGCCTTGCCTGTCAATACTTCTTTCCTTCCAATTAAACTGGTTTCCCTGCTTTCGCATACAAACCTGTAGTCTTTCAACACTTCATTGCGGAAGTTATCAAAACTGAGTTTTTCGGCTATAGCAGCATCATTGTTATTATTTGTATCCATATCTTTATTAATCTAAAGCAAAAATATAAATTATGGAGCAGCTTTGTTAAAAATCTCCTAACAGCATAACATTGTAGCAGGGATTAGGCCATTTTATTATCTTTGAGGAACTTAATTTAAACATTATTATATGAAACAAGTATTTACATTCTTATTGGCAACTTTCATGTTTACGGCATTACATGCACAAACCAGTGTAGTTCCCGGCGTAATAGATACGAAAGTTACAGCAGTAACAACCAATGTTACCACTATTGCCCAGGCAGATGAAATGCTAACTTTAAAAGAAACTGAATTTGATTTCGGAAAGATTCCCCAGGGCAAACCTGTTACCCATGTATTTGAAGTAATCAATAAAAGTACTGTTTCGTTAAAAATTGCAAATGTTAATGCAAGTTGCGGATGTACCACTCCTGAATGGGAAAAAGAAAAGACAGTAGCACCAGGAGAAAAAACAAATATCACTGTTGGTTATAATGCAGCCGCTGAAGGGCCTTTTACAAAATTCATCACCGTAACTTATAATGACAGTCAAAGCAAACAGATAACTATTAAAGGTGAAGTATGGAAAACTCCCGGTAGCTCAGCTCCCGAGAACAAAGGGTTGAACGATCTAAAAAACTAAACATAAAATAAAGACAAACATGAAAAAGTTATTATTATCATTTGCGGCATTAACATTCTCTGCAATGCTGTTTGCTCAAAAAACATCTGCAGATGTAGCAAAATTTACATTAGAGACCATTGACCTTGGTAAGATCAAGCAAGGGGTTCCGGTTACTGCCACATTTGTTGTAACTAATATAGGTACTGAGCCGCTTATTATTGAGCAAGCCACTCCTACCTGTGGATGTACAATTGGAGATTACACCAAATCACCGATTGCTGCAGGTAAAACAGGTACTATCACTGCTACTTATAATGCTGCAGCAGCAACCCATTTTGATAAGCACCTTACTGTTAAGTTTTCAGGAGTTGATGAAACCAAGAGTATCACTATAACAGGCGATGTTTTAGCTACTGAAGACTATGACAAATGGTTAGCAGACAATGAAGCTAAGAAGAAAGCGGAAGCTCCCGCTAAATCTGTAAGCTCAAAAGGCAAAGCAAAGAACTAATAAAATATAAATTTTAATATAAAGCCTCCCGAAAGTTTTCGGGAGGCTTTATATTTTACATAGCTGCTTTAAACTTATCGGTGAATCTTTGGTGAATTTATAATAAAAATCAAAAGCTTCCGTTTACTATATATCTTATAATAAGCAAAGAAACTACTAAATCCAACTCTATGATAAAAGGTATCCATTTACCTGCGGAACTCCCTCATTCATTAACGTGTTTTTACGAGGTAAAACTTACAACAACACCAAACTTACACTCCTTTTTACCTGTTCTATAGATCTATAAAACTAACCTGTATAAGCTTAAGCTCATACGCTGGTTTATTCCAAATGATCAACCCGTGCTAACAACCTGAAAGATTTTGTTTTTATGGATTGTTTGGATAACAACGAACCCCTCTTTCCAGAGGGGTTTACTTTTTTTATTTATCATCAGGGTTTTTGATGATGAACACCCATGCTGCAAGGGCTGCACCTGCAAAACTACCCACTAAATAGATCCACATATCCACCCACACAAAACCTTTCATTAAACAGGCACCTAGTGCTACGGCAGGATTAAATGCACCACCGGAAAAACTACCAAAAGAATATGCACAGGCAACTACCGTAAATCCAATGGCAAGGCCATAAAAACTATTGCCGTGTGTGCCTTTGGCAGTTGCAGTATTCAATACAACATAGGCCAGGGCAAAGGTGCCCAAAAATTCGGCTGCCAGGCCCTGCGATGTTGAGCTTATGGCGCTGGTATCCGGCCCCTCTATCTCAAAAATAAAAGTAACAATTGCCCAGGCTGTTAATGCACCCCCGATCTGTGCTATCCAATAGGTTAAAGCGCCACCTATATTTATTCTGCCTCTAATTAATACCGCCAAAGTAACAGCGGGGTTATAATGAGCTCCAGAAATATGCCCGCCTGCGAATATCATAACCATTAAAATACCGCCAATGGCAATTGGCGCCATACTGCCTGCTGCCCCACCGATGGCAGCTATACCTACTACCAATACCAGGAACATGGTTCCCATAAATTCAGTAACATACTTGTTCATAATAATTGTGTTTTTGTTAAGAATATAAGAGTGCTAATTAAACTAAAAGCCCGCAATAGCTGTTAACAACTTCTACACAGTTACTTCATTTAAATATTTTTTATGAATATTAAAATTGGACAACCTGCTCCTGGATTTACTTTATATGATACAGATAAAAAGAAAGTAAGCCTTGCAGAACTTAAAGGAAAGAATGTATTGCTTTTGTTTTTTCCACAGGCATTTACAAGTACCTGCACCATAGAATTATGTGCTGTAAGGGATGATATCAGCCGCTACAATAATGCCAATGCAGCCGTTATTGGCATATCAGTTGACTCAGTTTTTACGTTAAAGAAATATAAAGCCGAACAGGGGTATAATTTTACGCTATTAAGTGATTTTAATAAAGAAGTATCGGAAAAATACGATTCTCTATACCTGGAATGGATTTTGGATATGAAAGGGGTAAGTAAGCGGTCGGCATTTATAATTGATAGGTCCGGAATAATCCAATACGCAGAAATTTTGGAAAAAGCCGGAGATATTCCAAATTTTATGGATATTAATGCAAAATTGGAGGATTTGAACCGGTAACTGAATAATTTCCAGCCCCGCTGATCAAAAAAAACTTGAAATATGATTAATTTGATATAATTTAAATCTAAATTAAACAATTGATAAGCTGTTGTTTAATTAAAAGAATTTATATATTTTTACTTTGTTGAAGAAAATTATTTACATACTAATTTTATTTATTGGAATAACTTTTACATCTTTTGCTCAAACAAAAACACCTGCCCAGGGTGAACCTATAGCAAAACTTATAAAGCCTTATCCAATTCCTGCCACCACGGCGATCAATTTTGATTTCCTGTATGGCTATAATAACAACTTTTCTCTCCAGATATATAATTTCATGGGTAAAAAAGTAGTTGAGATCAATAAGATCCTTCCACGTATGTATATGTCTTTAGAAGGTTTTTACCGCGGTATGTATTTTTATCAATTAAGAGATAAAGAAGGTAATATCATTGAGTCGGGCAAATTCCAGGTTGTAAAATAATCCCCTTTTTACTATAATACCTGCACTATCAAAAACTTCAAATAGTGTGTGTTTTCCTGTCCCCTGATAATTGGATGATCTGCCGACTGTGAATTAAAGACCACCTGTCTTATCTTTCTTTTTGCATCTGTGGCAGCCATTTGAATGATATCCAGGAACAACTCAGGTTGTACCAGGTTCGTGCAACTGGAAGTAACCAAAAAACCACCGGGCTTCACCAGTTTCATTCCCCTTAAATTAATCTCTTTATAACCTGCAATGGCTTTATTGATCGTGGACCTGCTCTTTGTAAAAGAAGGCGGGTCAAGCATTACCACATCCCACTGCTTACCTTCCTTTGACCATTCTTTTAATACATCAAATGCATTAACACATTCAAACCTGCATACTTTATCAAGCCCGTTCAAGGCCGCATTCCTATTACACATATCAATTGCATTTTGCGAAATATCCAGTCCTAAAACCGACCTGGCTCCATAGTGTGCTGCAACAATTTCAAAAGATCCCGTATAACAAAATGCACCCAGTACATCTGCATCTTTTACAATATGCTGAATTGCCCTCCTGTTATCCTGCTGGTCTAAAAAGAAACCTGTTTTTTGCCCATTGGCAATATCAACATGAAACTTTATCCCATTCTCCTTAATAATGATATTGGTGTCAAATGCTGCAGATAAAAAACCTTTATGTTGCTCCATTCCCTCAAGTTCCCTTACCGGCACATCATTGCGTTCATAAATGCCTTTAGGCGAAAATATTTTTTCTATGGCCTTTACAATAGCAGGCTTCCAAACATCCATCCCCAATGCCAGGGTCTGTATCACAAAATGATCATTGAATTTATCGATGATCAATTGGGGCATATCATCTGCTTCACCAAAAATAAGCCTGCAGTTCTCCATATATCCCAGTTTTTGCCGGTATGCCCATGCTTTTTGAATACGGTCAACAAAGAACTGCTCATCTATTACTTCCTCTTTGTTGCGGGTAAGCAGCCTCACCATTATCTGTGATTGGGGATTAATATAGCCCCTGCCAATAAAGATCTTATCATGCGTATATACATTCACAATTTCCCCGGGTTTTGCAGCCGCATCCAGGGCTTTGCCCGTATTCACTTCGTTGCCAAATATCCACGGATGGCCAGTTTCTACCCTTCTGCTTATCTTTTTGTTTAAAAAAATACTTTTCATGTGGTCAAAGGTAACCTCCATGTCAGAGATAACTTCCATATTTACAAATAATTGTCAATTTGACCGCAAAAAAGGCATTGGCAAAATCTTTGACTGTTGTACCTTTGCAAACAATTTTTAAAATCATATTTATGGAAGAGAAAGAGATCATAGCTTCTGAAAATGAAGAGCTAAATATTAACGCTGATGCAGATGTACCCGGGAATACCTATTTAAGTAATCCTGAGGGGGAAGAGGTTATGGAGAAGCTGCAGGCTGAAGTAGAAGAGCAAAAAGATAAATTCCTGCGCCTTGTTGCTGAATTCGATAATTATAAACGCAGGACTGCAAAAGAAAGAAATGAGTTTATTCAAACAGCCGGTAAAGATGTAATTATCTCCATGCTGGCAGTAATGGATGATTGTGACCGTGCCGAAAAGCAGTTGAACGGAACCGGGGATATTGCAGCCCAAAAAGAAGGAATCCAGCTTGTTTTTAATAAATTAAGAAACACCCTGCAGGCAAAGGGCCTCTCCGCAATGGAAAGTGTAAACAGCGAATTTGATGTTGAAAAGCATGAAGCAATAACAGAAGTAGAGGTTCCTGCAAAAATGAAGGGTAAAGTTGTTGATGAAATTGAAAAAGGGTATTATCTCAACAATAAAATAATAAGGTTTGCAAAGGTGGTTGTTGGAAAATAGGCCTCCTAACCCACGAAGGGGGAATCAGAGTAAAAGAGTGAGAATAGTTTTATTAATTCCAAGAATTAAAAATGTCGAAAAAAGATTATTACGAAGTACTGGGTGTATCAAAATCTTCATCGCAGGATGAAATAAAAAAAGCATACCGTAAGGTGGCTATGCAACACCATCCTGACCGGAACCCCGGAGATAAAGCTGCAGAAGAAAAATTTAAAGAAGCTGCCGAATCTTATGAAATTTTGAGCGACACAGAAAAGCGTGCCCAGTATGATAGATTTGGCCACCAGGCATTTAGTCCCGGACGGGGCGGTGGAGGGTATAGCGGAGGTGGAATGAATATGGATGATATCTTTAGCCAGTTTGGAGATATTTTTGGGGATGACAGTCCGTTTGGAGGTTTTTTTGGCGGTGCAAGCGGCAGGAGAAGTTCCACTGGAAGAAGCCGTGGTACAAGGGGAAGCAACCTGAGGGTAAAAATAAAACTGAACTACGAGGAGATCGCTAAGGGGGCACAGAAAACCATCAAGGTAAAAAAATACGTGTTCTGCAATACCTGCAGTGGCAGTGGTGCCAGGGATAAGAACAGTATACAGAATTGCGGCACCTGTGGCGGCAGCGGCCAGGTAAGAAGAGTTCAGAATACATTCCTGGGTCAGATGCAGACCGTTACCACCTGCCCAAGCTGTAATGGGGAAGGAAGCACTGTAACCCATAAATGTACGTCATGCAAGGGCGATGGCCGTGTGTACGGTGAAGAAACCGTAACCATTGATATTCCGGCAGGTGTACAGGAAGGTATGCAGCTCAGTTTAAGCGGCAAAGGCAATGCAGGCGAGCGTGGGGGATCTACAGGCGACCTGATCGTTCTTATAGAAGAAGAATCACATCCACAATTGCACCGGGACGGGTTGAATGTAGCTTTTGATCTCCATATCTCCATCCCCGATGCAGTATTTGGAACCCAGATAGAAGTGCCTACCATTGATGGCAGGGCCAAAATAAAAATACCGCCTGGTACCCAAAGCGGCAAGATCTTCAGGCTTAAAGGCAAAGGATTTCCTAATGTGAATAGTTACGAAAAAGGAGACCAGTTGATACAGGTGAATGTGTGGACACCCCAGCACGTTTCCGAAGCTGAAAAAGAAATGCTTGAAAAATTACAGGCTTCAGAAAATTTTCAGCCCAAGCCGGATAAAAATGATAAATCTTTCTTTGATAAGGTAAGGGAGATGTTCTCTTAATCCCTTTTATTTTTTCTCTTTTTTTTGGGGGAGTATATAACCGCTGCCTTATCGATCAACTGTAAAAATTCAGTTTGAAGGAAACTTGTGTGATCATAAGATTCGGTAGCAATCTTATGTATGTCGAGCCACGCAACTGATTTAATATATTTCGATTGTTTTATTTTTAGGCCAAACATGGCCACAGCAGCAGCAAACTGCAGGTCCTTATCAATGCTTTTAAATTCCACATAATTTGCCGGGCATGCAATGGACATCACAAACTGGGTAGTATCTTCGCAAAGGCTATAGCGCATTTCAATATCAGCAATTTTATCCTTTGGAAAAATATCAGGTTTAAAAAGCTTGTCACTTGCCGGCAATATCTCAAATATGGCAAGTACACTGTTCCCGCTGCCAATCTCTCCTCCATCAATATCTATGGTACTGTCTGCCACAGCATCCCTGCGATTATCAAAACCGATCAGCCGGTATTCCTTTACCAAATCGGGATTAAACTTCAGGTTCATGTATACATCATCTGCCACTGCAAAAAATGTTTGTGTGAGTTCTTTAACCAATACTTTTTCAGCTTCGGCCATATTATCCAGGTAGGCATAATTTCCATTACCTTTTTTAGCAAGCGTTGCCAGTTTTGAATCTTTCAAATTACCCATACCTACGCCCAGGCAGGTAAGATATATACCACCCTGCCTTTCTTTGGTAATTAGATCTTCAAGTGCTTTTTCCGATGCAAGACCTACATTAAAATCTCCATCAGTTGCCAGGATGACCCGGTTACTGCCATGCTCTTTAAAAGTATGGCGCGCTAATGCATACGCTGTCATTATTGCTGCTTCTCCCGGCGTATCACCACTAGCCGAAAGTTCTTCAATCGATTTTATTATTTTTTCTTTTTCTCCGCCCCCGGTAGGCTGCAGCCAAATGCCCACTGTACCACCATAAGTAACGATTGAAATAGTATCTATATCCCGCAGGTTCTTCACCAGCATCTGGAATGCCGCTTTCAACATGGGTAACCTGTTTGGCTCATCCATACTCCCCGACACATCGATCAGGAAAACAAAATTGCCCGGTGGCACCATATTCAATTTCAATTTTTGGGCATTGATGTTTAAGTAGAGCAATTGTTTTTCGATATCCCAGGGACAGGATGTCAGTTGCGATTCAAAACGGAATATGTCTTCGTTCTTAGGCTCACGGTAATGCAGGTTAAAATAGTTGATCATTTCTTCTGTACGCACCGCATCTGGTGGTACCGTGCTTTTCATATTGATAAAGCGGCGAACATTACTGTAAGATGCTTTATTTACATTGAGTGAAAAACCGGTATTGGGATATTTATAGGCATTTACATATTCATTCTCTACCAATTGAAAATAGGTCTCTTCATTTATATACCACCGAACCCTGGAGGTCTGATCAAGATTCCTGGTAACAGAGATAAGTTTTGGCCTGTTACTACTCACATTGGAGGACAATATCTTTAAGCTGATGTATTGCCATAGATCACAGTGTACTTTCACCGTTTGGAGTTCATACCCATCCAGGGATAGGGTAATTGAATCAGAAAGTGTTTTAGTTACAATGCCGAAGCCGCCGCCGGTGCCCGAAAAATAATAATGATTATTGGAATGCAGCTGGATCTTTACATTTTGTAAAGGCTGATTTTTCTCATCTTTGATCTCGCCACGCAAATAATATTGGGCGTTGGCAGTATATGCCAATAAAAGGAAAGGGATATAGAATAAACGTTTTTTCAATCGCAAGCCAGAATTGTAAAAGTATGATCTCTATCTAAGACATTCTTTTAAAGCTTTTTGCTGCCCTTTATCCCTCCACCAACTGGTAGATCTCCTTTAAATTTCTCCCAAGGCCATCATAATCAAGGCCATATCCCAGGAGAAATTTATTGGGCACTTCAAATCCAAGGTAATCAATTGTAAGTGGATATGCCAGTGCTTCGGGCTTATGCAAAAGAGCTGCTATTTTTAAACTGGCTGGTTGTTGGTTGATCAACTGCGGTAAAAACTCGTGTAAGGTTTTACCGGTATCAACAATATCCTCAACAATGATCACATGCCTTCCGTTCAATGGCTCATCCAGCCCTATTGAAGTTATAACATTACCAGTTGATTTGGTTCCTTTATAAGACGCCAGTTTAATAAAACAGATCTCGGCATTGATCGTAAGTTCTTTGAACAGGTCTGATGCAAACATGAAAGAGCCATTAAGTATTGCAATGAACAACGGTTTTTTATCTGCGTAATCCGTATTGATTTGTTGTGCCAGTTTATTCACCTGTTCCTTTATTTCTTCTGCTTTGATATAAGGCCGAAATTTCTTATCCAGTACTTGAATGACCATGCTATAGTTAGTTTTGCTTTATATAAAGTTTATTATTTGCCTACAATTAATTCCTGCCCGATCTTCAGATCATTAGAATGTAAGTTGTTCCATAATTTCAATTGATCAACAGTTACTTTATAGGTTCGGGCAATAGCATACAATCCCTCTTTGGGCGCAACCCGGTGTACCAGGGTTTTATTGCCTTCAACATTAACAACCACATTGCTTAAATCCGGTTGTAAAAACAATTTTGCATTCGGGATCAACCGGGTATCGCTATCCAGGCTGTTATACGCTAAAAGGTATTTCAGTTGGATGCCATTATTTTGAGCTACATCATAAACTGTTTCCCCACTATTTACAATGTGGAATTCCTTATCGCCTGTTTTGGGTTTTTTATGAAGATAAATGTATTGGTCTTTTTGGAGCAGTCCTTCCTGCGTCATATCGTTGAACTCCATGAGTTTTTTCAGGCTGATATCTTTCTCATCAGCGATGGCCAATAAAGAAGTGCCCTTTTTTGCATAGATGCATTTTGTATTATTCACGCTTACCACATCATAGCTTGTTTTCCCATTCACTGTTCCAGGTAGGGTTGAAAGTGCTTCCTTAAACGCTGCAGGAATATTACCAAGGCTCCTGTCTGTTACAGCTACATCCATCTCCTTAGATCCATTAAGCACAACAAGGGTATACTGATTGAGGTTATACTGTTCAATATTCCTGATAAGCATTTCCGGGTATCTTGGATTTGTGGCATAGCCCGCTTTTTTAAGGCCCTTTGCCCAGCCTGTATAATCAATGGGATCGAGTGTAAATAAAAAATGATAACGTTTGTTAGCCCTTAAAAAATCACTGTGGTCCCGGTAGCTTTCATTTGCATTGGTATAGGCCCTGAAGCATTCGCCCGTGGCATCATCATCATGCGTAACACTGGTGCCGCCCCAGCTACTTTTGCATTTGATGCCGAAATGATTATTTGATTTTTTGACCAAATCACTGTTACCGCTCTCCGACTCAAGGATACCCTGTGCCAGTGTAATAGATGCAGGAACACCGGAACGCTTCATTTCATTTATAGCAATGTCTTTAAACTGTTCTATGTATTCTTCAACCGAAGTTCGTTGTGCAAGCATCGTTAAAGAAACCATTGATAATAAAACAGTAACAATGATTTTGTACATACCTTACTTTTTTTGAATTAGGAGGAGCCCGTCCCTTATTGTTAACATGGCCTGTTGCACCCGCTCATCTTTTTTTACATGGTCATTGAATTCGTGAATGGCTTTGGCATTCTTACCTTTTATATTTTCTTCCAGTACATCCCCATGAAAAAGCACATTATCGGCCAACAGCCAGCCACCTGCTTTTACCAATGGCAAAGTTAATTCGTAATAATTAATATAGTTAACTTTATCTGCATCAATAAATACCAGGTCCCAGCTTTCGTCAAGTGTTGGTATTATCGTTAAAGCATTCCCAACATGCAACTGAATATTATTGTTCATCCCTGCTTTTAGAAAATAATTTTGAGCTATAGTTGCGTCTTCGGCCCTTATTTCTATCGTATGCAATTTACCACCACTCTGCAGGCCCTTTGCAAGGCATAAAGCGCTAAATCCTGTAAAGGTCCCTATCTCCAATATCCTTTCGGGTTTTATCATACTACTGAACATCTCCAGTACCTTACCCTGTACCTGGCCGCTAAGCATTTGTGCATGTGGATGATTGGTTAACGTAAACCTTTCGATCTCTTCCAACACTTCATCAAGCGCTGTTGTATAGTGCTTTGCGTATGCCTCGGCTTTATTGCTGGTTAATTCCATTAAAATAACGATGGATGTTTCCTAATATTACTTTATGCCTTGTGATCGCTTATAATAAAATGCCATTCAACACTTTAAAGGTTGTGATGAATGGCACTTACTAACTCAATAAAGTTACACTCAAATATTGGCTTTAATTGCCGGTTTTTTAGAAATTAACAATAAGCCCACAAATGTGAATATGCCGTTAATCAAGATCAGCTCATTACCAATTTTATAACCATTAAAAATACTTTTTGATATGGATTGCAATCCAAGTGTGAGATGCAGCTTCTTTTCATACCACTCGGGACTGCTCAACATATCAAGACCCAGGGCCATTAATGGGGCAATGATACAAACGGTCCATATCAGTTTTTCGTTGAGGGTGCGCTTTGTCAGGATTCCAAAAGAGAACAAGCCAAGCAATGGACCATATGTTATTCCTGCAAATTTCAAGATAAAGTCAATGATCAGTTTATCATTGATCGCCTTAAATAGCAATACCATCAGGAAGAAAACCACCGCAAAAGCAAAATGCACTTTTAACCGGGTCCGTTTCTTCTCCTTTTCTGTTCCTTCCCTTTTATTCATCCCCAAAATATCTATACAAAAGCAGGAAGTGAGTGAAGTGATGGCTCCATCCACGCTGGGGAATAAAGCTGATATTAATGCAATGATAAAAAGTATACCGATCGTTCCGCTAAAAGCATCATTCAATGCAATGGTGGGAAACAGGTCATCTGGTGGCGTTACAATCCCATTACTGCTTGCATACAGGTAAAGTACACCTCCCAGGAACAGGAATAAAAAATTTACCACCATTAGCACGGCAGTGAAGGTCATGATATTCTTCTGTGAATCCTTTATATTCTTTACGCTGATATTCTTCTGCATCATTTCCTGATCGAGACCCGTCATAGCGATGGCGATGAACATACCTCCTACTATATGTTTCAAAAAATAGGAACCTGATTTTACATCCATATTAAAAACCTGGGTATACCCTTTTTCATTCATCAGGGAAAGGGTACTTCCAAAATCAAGGCCCATGGTTCTTACGATAACGATAATACAAACCACCAGGCCCAATAGCATGCCGGTTGTTTGCAAGGTATCCGTGTAAATAATGGTTTTAACGCCGCCTTCAAAAGTGTATAATAAGATCAATAATAAGATCACAAGCGTGGTCACAATAAATGGGATACCCAGTTTCTTAAAAATGAAAAAATCCAGTATACTTATTACCAGGTACAGCCGTGCAGTAGCACCCACTACCCGGGAAAGTATGAAAAAGAAAGCGCCGGCTTTATGAGCATTGATACCAAACCGCTTCTCCAGGTAGGTATAAATGGAAGTAAGGTTCATCCTGTAGTAAAGCGGGATCAGCACAAATGCTATGACCATATAACCCAGCAGATATCCCAATACGATCTGGTAATAAAAAAAATTACTGGTGCCCACACTGCCCGGCACACTTACAAATGTTACCCCGCTCAGGCTGGTACCGATCATACCAAATGCTACCAACATCCAATTACTGTTACGGTTGCCTATAAAAAAGGATTCATTGTTACTACCCCTGGATGTAAAGTAGGCAACAGTGAGGAGCAATAAAAAATACCCGATAACAAATGAGAATAAGATAATTGGAGACATAAAATTATTTATAATGATTTATTAATGATGAATAATGCCGATTAAAATATTCCATAGCCTACGGATATTTTGTAAATCAAGTTGGTATAATTAGCTTGCAATATTATTCAAGATAATTAATTTATGGCAATAAGATCATTGGCGGTTTTTTGTGGTTCTAAAAGCGGTAATAATCCTGCGTTTGTAAAAGAAGCAATAGCATTAGGGCATGTGCTTGCTTCAAAAAAAGTTCCGATCATTTACGGGGGTGGCAACAAAGGAATAATGGGTGCTGTTTCCAATGCGGTGTTGGAGAAGGATGGAAAAGTTATTGGCATCATCCCGGAAATTTTAAGGGACAGGGAACATCATCATGATGGCATAACAGAACTCATCATCGTGGAAGATATGCACACCCGAAAAAAATTCATTTATGAAAAATGTGATGCAGCCATTATTCTACCGGGGGGCTATGGCACCATGGATGAATTTTTTGAAATGCTTACCTGGAACCAGCTTAGCATTCACGATAAAAAAATATTTATATTGAATACAGCCGGTTTCTATGATCAGTTACTCGCCTTTGCACAAACCATGCAGCAGGAAGATTTTTTGTACGATAAAATTGAAAACAAGCTGGTTGTACTAACCAACGCAACAGATATTCTACAATACCTTTAATTGTTATCTCCTGTTCCTGTTTCCCTTAAACAGCGCAAAATTATAACCAGCCCTGATAATAGGTACAGCTCTTCCTAAACCATCTACGTAGGGAGAATTTGGGTTCCTGATTACATCCCATGATATAGAGAAGTAGTAAAAACTTTTATTGTCTTCTTCCCGGCCACCGGCATAACCCAAACCCAGTAATAAACTGTTTGCATCCACCCTGTCTGTAGATGGCAGGTAAACCATTGAATTATTTGCAGGCAAGTATTTTACTTTAATGAAGTTATGCTCATACTGAACCTGTGCAAATAAGAATTTTAAAGGAAATATCCTTACAAATGCACCGGGCCCATATTGAGTCTGGCGCGCTTTATCGCCATATTCTAAAATATCTCTTTGTGAAGTATATGTATAATTTAGTGAAGCAGCTACATCAATATATTTATTAATGCTGTATCCAAAATACGGGCTAACTCCCAAAACAGTATACCCATTGCTGAATGCAAGGGTAATATCTCCCCCTACAAAAAGGTTTTCTTTTTTAAACCCGCCTTTTCTTTCACTGCTTTCTTTTTCTTCATCCTGTGCATTAGCAATATATGATGCACTTACTAAGATCAAAACTGCAAAAAATTTTTTCATGAGTACTTTGTTTTTAAGTTGTTTAAACGGCCAGACTTTGTCTCAGACAGTGTCAAATATCTTTCCGCTGTTTAAAATATTATTAGGATCAAAAACCTTTTTAATGCCCCGCATTAATTGCAAACCTGCTTTATCAAACATGATAGGCATAAATTCTTTTTGAATAAGCCCTATCCCGTGTTCCCCGCTGATGGTACCGCCAAGGGATTTCACCAGTTGGAACAACGCTTTTAATGCAGGAATAACCTGGTCATTATTCAAACTATAAATACTCCCTTGTTTTTTTATGCGTATGTGCAGGTTACCATCGCCTGCATGGCCATAACAAACTACATCAAAATCATATTGTATACCCAGGGCTTTTACACCACGGATCAATGCAGGTAATTCTGCCCGCGGCACTACCGTATCTTCTTCAATTGTATATCCATCTATTTTTACAGCCTCAGCCACGCGCCTGCGCAACTTCCACAATTCTGCTTTCTGCTGGGCATCGTCTGCAAAAAATACATCGCCGCATTCAAAGCTAACCAACAGTTCTGCAATGGCTTCCATTTCTGCCATCAATGTTTCCAGGTGGTTGCCATCCACTTCAATGATCAAATGAGCTTCCATTTCATCAGTTACCGGAACAACCTTACTATCAACAAACCGGCTTACTATCTTTAATGCATTTATCTCAACCAACTCCATCGCACTGGGCGTAAACCCTGCCCTGAAAATTGCACTCACGGCTTCTCCTGCTTTTTCTAAAGAATTAAAAGGTATCAGCATCAGCAGATCGTATTTGGGAAAAGGCAGCAGCTTTAAAACGATCTTTGTAACTATGGCTAATGTTCCTTCACTTCCCACGATCAATTGTGTTAAATTATAACCCGTAGAATTTTTTAACACGTTTGCCCCGGTCCACATGATCTCTCCTGTTGGTAAAACTATTTCCAGGTTCAGCACATAATCTTTTACCACGCCATATTTAACTGCTTTGGGTCCGCCGCTGTTCTCGGCAATATTGCCGCCAATAAAACAACTGCCCCTGCTGCTGGGGTCTGGCGGATAAAACAATCCTTTTTCTTTTACTGCGTCCTGCAATACTTCGGTGATAACCCCGGGCTCAGTTGTTACCTGCAGGTTGCGTTCATCAATTTCTACAATAGCATTCATGCGTTCCATAGAAAGTAAAACGCCTCCTAAATGTGGCAATGCCCCGCCACTTAAGCCCGTTCCGGCGCCCCGTGGTGTTACCGGAATACCATGCTTATTGCAAAGCATCATTATCCCGCTTATTTCTTTGGCTGAACGTGGCCTGATGACGATATCCGGTAAAAAATGAAGATTCTCGGTTTCGTCATGTGCATACCTGTTCAGGTTTTCTTCATCCGTAAATACATATTCATTACCAACCAGGCTTTTAAACTCATCTATTAATTGTAAAACCTTTCTTTTTTCTTCAACTACAGGTTGCATGTAACATTATTTATGTAAAAATCGTATAAAATAGTCAGTTGGTAAAATCGGGAACTCAATTTTGTCATGTGGATGATAGGAGACTTCTGATTGGATGATATAATAGATTTCTCCTATCGTCGAAATGACAGAAAAGGTTTTTATTCTGAGCAATTCGGCTCATTAAAATTTGTTAAAGTTTTTTAACGTATTGTAAATAATCAAATAGAGGTATACATTTGTTACGAATTTATTCGTAATCATTTCAAACCAATTAAAAAGTATAGCCATGAAACAATTTTTTTTAAAGTACAAAAAAGTGCTAAGCGGCACCATCGCCATCCTGCTCATCGGCGGCATTACCATGTCTTTCCAGGATTCACCATTTATTAATAGCCAGTACCCACCTGTTGAGGAAGGTTATGATTGCCAAAAGGTTTGTACTGATACCGTACCTGAAAAGGATGCTATGAAAATGAAAGAACTTGATAAGCTGCAGGAAGACCTTGATAGATCACTTTCACAGGTAACTGAAGAATTAAAAAAGATGGACCTGGCAAAAATTCAAAGAGAAGTTGAGGCCTCGCTCAAAGCAGTAGATATGGACAAGATCAGGAAAGAAATTGACATGGCTCTTAAAAATATAGATATGGATAAGATGTTGGCACAAGTAACTGCATCATTAAAGAACATAAACAGTGAAGTAAAACAGGTGGATGTAGAAAAGGCGCTGGCAGAAGCAAGAAAAGAAATTGAAAAAGCCCGGCTTGAATTAAAAGACATAGATAAAGATGCGCTGAACAAAGAATTACTGAATGCAAAAAAAGAAATTGAAAAAGCGCGTGTTGAGATTGATAAAATTGATGTGGACAAGATCATCAATGAAGCCAAAGCAGAGATCAATATTGCAAAAGATGAATTAAAGCTTACCAAAGAGATGTTCGTGGAAATGGAAAAGGACGGTCTTATCAATGCTAAAAAAGGATTTAGCGTTGAATATAAGAACAAGGAACTTTTTATTGGTGGTAAAAAACAACCGGCCGGTGTAACTGATAAATACCGCAGGTATTTTAAGAAGGATCATTTTAAAATGACCATTGAGAAAGAATAATTCCAAATATAAAATCTAACTAGAAGCACTTGTAGAAATCTACAGGTGCTCTTAGTTTCCGCTTGAATCGGGCCGTTTAAGCGGCCTGGACCATACGGGCAAAAAAAAACTTCGCCAAAGTTTAAAACTTTGGCGAAGTTGTAATTATTTTAATATTCCCTATTAAAACGTAGGACAGAGAGATTGCCTGTCGACATTATCAGGATAAAATCCTTTTTTTATAATACTTAATTCAGATGCTCCACGGTATCCGTTGTAGTTCCTGATACTTGACATGCTAACATCATAACTAAATGCAAACTGAACTTTGTTTATCTGCACGCCAACCATTGGCACAATTGCATCTCCCAAACGATAGTATACACCGCCCAATAATTGTTTTTCGCCAGACTCACTCAGGTTATAATTTGCATTAATACCTACTACCAGTTCCGTGGCCCGGGCCTGTGTAGAAAAATAAGCATTGGGATTTACAATTACCCTGTCATTCAATTTTAAAATAGCATTTACAAAACCGGTATGGCGCATGGGTATGCGGCCATTATCAGTATTGTCGTTAAAGAAAGTTTCTCTTGGCTTATTCACATGCTGAATAGAATATCCGGCATTGATATATATATTCTCATCAGGAAAATAAGCATAGTTCATTCCTGCATGCACATCAAGATAGCTTACATTATTATCCGACAAGTTAACCGCCGTTGGCAGGTTGGCGTCAAAAAACTTTCCGTCGAACTGGTCAGGAAATTTTAGTTTGCTTTGATTGATTCGTTTATTGGCCCAGCCAATATTAAACCCTGCGGATACCAGGCTGCTTAAACCCAACATTTGATGATAGGCCAACGAACCGTAAATTTTTGTGCTGGTTAAACTTCCGCTGCCAGCCTGGTCATTTAAAATTAATGCACCCAAACCAAGCCACCCATTATCTAATCTATCTCTAAAAAATTGTGCATCGCCAAATACACTAATGGTTTTGTAAGGCACTGTCATTACTCTACTCCATTGGTTACGATAGTGGGCTCCAATTCTATAATCAGCATCTGGTATAAAGCCCGTGTTTGCAGGGTTTGTGCTTAAGGGAGAATTGAAGAATTGTGAAAAATGCAGATCCTGTGCCTGCAATGAAATGCCGGTCATCAAACTAAGGATAAGAAATAATATTTTTATTTTTTGGATCATTGTGTTTTGTTTTAGCTGTTACCTCATAAGCGCTGTATGGTAATAGCTGAAATGATTCTCTTATTTTAAAGCTATCGCAATAAACTTATATCACCTGTCTTTCTCAAACTTTTCCCATCTGTAAATTCTACATCCAATGTGTAAGCATATGCATCCATGGGCTGCAATGCTCCTTTAAAGGTTCCATCCCAGCCCTGGTTTTTATCTGTGGTAGCAAAAACTACCTGGCCCCAGCGGTTATAAATTCTCCAGAGCATTGTACCAATGCCAAAACCTTTTACTTTCACAACCCCATTCTCACCAAACCTGCCTGGTGTAAATGCATTTGGCACATCCAGTAAAGGCAAAATAACAATAGGTACATCCTGAGTTAAACTATCCACACAATCGGCTACATTAAATGCATAGAGTGTAGCTTTATAAGTACCCGTTGCATTATACTGGTGGGTTGGATTTACCAGGGTTGAACTTGCGCCATCACCAAAA
>JBKJMZ010000096.1:0-12928 GCA_046596255.1 Ferruginibacter sp.
ATTCAGCGATATGCTGATGACCGCTCCCGGGTTTGTAGCTACACTTGCGGGCCCCGATCATGTATATGAATTAGTGAATCCACAATACCAGAGTTTGTTTGGCAAAAGGGAAATACAGGGCAAACCCATTATGGTGGCTTTACCCGAACTGGAAGGGCAGGGATTTGATAAAATTCTTGACCAGGTTTATCAAACAGGCGAACCCTTTGTGGGTATTAATATACCGGTAACCTTAGCCCGTGATGAGGGCTTAGCACCCGAAGAAAGATATTTCAATTTCAGCTACCAGCCCATGTACGATGAGCATAAGCATATTTTTTCCATCCTGGTTTTTGGTTATGAAGTAACAGAGCAGGTAAATGCATCAAAAAATATTGAAGAAAGTGAAAAACTGTTCAGGCAAATGGCTGAACTGATGCCACAAAAAGTGTGGACCTCCGATGTCGAAGGCAACAAAGATTATTTTAATAACACATTGCTCGATTATGCCGGCTTATCTACCGAAGAATTAAAAGGCACAGGCTGGCAAAAAATTATACATCCCGATGACTGGGAAAAAAATAAAAAACAATGGGAGGAATCCATCAGCACCGGAAAACCTTATGAGGCCGAAAACAGAATACTGCGTAAAGATGGAAAATATTTATGGCACCTTACCAGGGCTGTAGCTTTAAAAGATGATGACGGCCACATAAAAATGTGGGTAGGCTCTAAAACCGAAATGCACGAGCAATGGGAGCATAAGAATGAATTAGAAATATCTGTAGAAAAAAGAACCCAGGAACTGCAGGAAGCCAATAAGGAACTACATGAAAAAAATCTGGAAATAATATCAGCCAGGGGAAAATTATTGAATGAGTATTCACGCAGTTTAATTGAAGCCAGCCTTGATCCCCTGTTCACCATAAATCCTGAAGGTAAAATCACCGATATAAACCAGGCCACCGTAAATGTTACGGGCAAAACCCGTGAACAACTTACGGGCAGCAACTTTGCAGATTATTTTACCGAACCTGAAAAAGCAAGTGAAGTGTACAGCAAGGTTTTTACCAGGGGACTGATATTAAACACCCCACTTACATTGAAACATACAGAAGGTATGCTAACTGATGTATTTTTAAACGGCACGGTGTATAAAGATGACAAGAATAACCCCTGGGGTGTAGTGCTTGTAGCCCGGGATGTTACAGAGCAAAACAGGACTGCCAAAGAATTAACCGAAGCCATAGTTATCGCTGAAATGGCAGCGGTAATTGCCGAGGATACCAAAGAAAAAGCAGAAAAAGCAACACTTATAGCACAGGAAGCCGTACATGCCAAGCAGCAATTCCTGAGCAATATGAGCCACGAAATACGTACGCCCATGAATGCGATCATCGGGTTTACCAAAGTGATACTGAAAACAGAGCTTACTGTAAAACAAAGGGAATATTTAACCGCTATAAAATTAAGCGGCAATGCACTTATCGTACTGATCAATGATATACTCGACCTGGCAAAAGTAGATTCCGGAAAAGTGATATTTGAGGAGATCCCTTTTAAAATGTCATCGTCCATCTCGGCTATGCTTCACCTTTTTGAGACCAAGGTTCAGGAAAAGAATTTAGAGTTGATCAGGGAATACGACGATAAAATTCCCCAGGTATTGCTGGGCGACCCCGTTCGCCTGCACCAGATCATTTTAAATTTAATAAGTAATGCAGTAAAGTTTACCAGCAAAGGAAAAATAACTATAAGCATTGAACTTCAGCAGGAAGATGAAACATCTGTAACTATTGAGTTTGCTGTGTCGGATACCGGTGTAGGAATACCAGCAGATAAAACAGAAGCCATTTTTGAAAAATTTCACCAGGCATCCAGCGAAACCTCCAGGCTGTTTGGCGGCACCGGGTTAGGCCTTGCCATTGTTAAGCAATTGGTAGAATTACAGGGAGGTTCCATACAGCTTAAGACTAAAATGGGTGAGGGATCTACATTTAGGTTTACACTTAAATTTTTAAAGACAAATGCAAAAGTGGAATCCGAAACTGAACTGGTTGAGCTTGATCCGAATTTAAGAAATATAAAAGTACTGGTGGTGGAGGATATGGCATTGAATCAATTGTTGATGAAGACCCTGCTGGATGATTTTGGGTTTGAGCGTGATATTGCAGCCAATGGCAAAATAGCTATTGAAAAACTGGAAACGAAATCTTACGATATAATCCTGATGGATCTGCAGATGCCGGAAATGAATGGGTTTGAGGCAACAGACCATATCCGCAACAAAATGAAATTGAAGATCCCGATCATCGCATTAACAGCCGACGTTACCACAGTTGACCTTGCAAAATGTAAGGCTGTTGGCATGAATGATTACATTGCAAAACCTGTTGATGAAAGAATACTCTACAATAAAATCGTTGGACTGGTACAAAAGCAATCACCAGGCACTAAGGCCGGTAAGCAGGGTGATCATAAAACCATAAAGTGCACGGATCTTGCTTATTTATTAGGTATTACCAGGGCCAATCCTGTATTAATGATGGAAATGCTGAGCATTTATATTGCACAAACACCTACCCTAACCCTTGCCATGAGGAAATGCCTGGAAGAAAAGGACTGGAAAGGATTACAGGATGCAGCACACAAAATAATTCCTTCTTTTTCAATAATGGGCATGAGCCCGGAGTATACATCCCTTGCAAGGCAATTGCAGGAATATGACGGAACACAATTCCCTGTACATGAAGTTGAGGATATGTTTGTAAAACTTGAAAAGGTATGTTCACAGGCATGTGAAGAACTTACAGAAGAATACAATACACTTAAATATACCAACGCATGATCATGGAAAATAAAATAAAGATCTTCCTGGTGGATGACGATCCTTTGTTCTTGCAATCGCTTAAAATTGAATTCCTGCTTCATGCAGATTTCAGTGTAGAAACATTTGCCAGCGGCGAATTGTGTATAGACAACCTCAAAAATAAACCTGATGTGATCATTTTGGATTATCACCTCGACGGCATTCATTCAACTGCCATGAATGGCCTGGATACACTGGATAAAATAAAGGCCTACAACCCGGATATACCTGTTGTAATGCTCTCTTCACAGGATAAAATTGATGTGGCTATCAACTGTATGCATCACAAGGCTTTTGATTATATCGTAAAAAGCGAAACCTCGTTCTTCAGGCTAAAGAAAGTAATAAGTTCCATATTCAGTTACCGGAAAATGGAAAAAGAACTGAATTGGTACATGGAACGAATGTGATCATTTTTTGTAAGACTTCCCCCTCTATTCACCCAGCATTCTCCTATGGTGTGAATAATGTAACTTATTACCAATGTTATGTAACAAATTAAACTCCCAAGTAACCATATTTGCTTGTTTATAGCTTAACGCCCCATATTGTGCGCCATTCTATAGGTAAAAATCAAGATCAAGGTAATCAAACATGACAGATACCAACCAGACTAAAACGCTCAACATCCTGCTTGCAGATGATGACATTGATGATCGTTCTTTCTTCGTCAAAGCATTACAGGAGATACCCATTTCCACAAGTCTTAACACAGTTAATAATGGTGAACAACTGATGGAATACCTTGTTGTACATATTGAGCAACTGCCCGATGTGCTGTTTCTCGATCTTAGTATGCCACGCAAAACAGGTTATGAATGTTTATCAGAAATAAAAGAAAATAAAAAACTGGCAGGCCTGCCGGTCATCATGTTTACAACATCTTTTACCCGGGGTGAGGAGCTGGAACATAATCTTATATCCACACTCACCCGCATGGGTGCACAGGATTATATTCGCAAGCCAGGCGATTTTAAAGATTATAAAATGGTTATTCAGCAGGCGCTAACCAGGCTGAAAGAAAATACAATTGAAAAGAAAGAGGCAGTGGTAATACCCTTGCACCGGTGATACAAAAAAACAGGGAACAACCTTTTAAATTAAATATGAATTCAAAACAATTAAACATATTACTTGCAGATGACGATATTGACGATTGCAACTTTTTTAAAGAAGCCTTAGATTCATTGCCCATGTCCACAAAACTTACAACCGTAAATGACGGGGAAAGTTTAATGAATTTCCTTTTAGAAAATGAAGAACATCTTCCGCATGTTCTTTTTCTTGATATTAATATGCCCCGCAAAAATGGCTTTGAATGTTTATCAGAAATAAAACATCATGATAAACTGAAAGACCTTGCTGTGGTAATGTTCTCTACATCAAATGCCCAGGACAAAATAAATATACTCTTTAATACAGGGGCCGATGTGTATATACGTAAGCCCAGTAGTTTTGCGCAACTGGTACAGGTCATTCACCATGCCTTGCCCATTGCAGCAGAAAATATATTCTCGAACGGAAAATTAAAATATATCCTCAACGCATGAGTTTAAAGAAACTGGATATACTGCTGGCTGATGATGATACAGACGATTGCATTTTCTTTAAGGACGCCCTCGAAACCATGCCGGTATTAACAGCGTTTACCGCTGTGCATGATGGGGAACAACTTATGCACCTGCTCACAAATGAGGCAAATAAACTGCCCGATATTCTTTTCCTGGACCTTAATATGCCCCGCAAAAATGGCTTTGAATGTTTAACGGAAATAAAGCAAAATAAAAAGCTTAAAAATTTGCCTGTAGTTATATTCTCCACTTCATTAGAGCAGGATGTTGTAAATATGTTGTACCAGAACGGGGCTCACTTTTTCATCCGTAAGCCCTCTGAATTTTCGTTGTTTAAAAAAATAATTTTATATACGCTTACACTTATAATGCTGGAAAAATTTTCAAAACCGGAAAAAGAAAATTTTGTACTCAGCATTGAACACAGTTTAATTGTTTAGTAGAACTCTAAAAAAATATCATTATGGGCAATTTAACAGGTGCAGATGAGGATAAGCTAAGCATAGCCAACAAAAAACTGCTCTTTCAAAATGAAGAAAAAGAAAAAAGAGCTGCTGAATTAAGCATTGCCAACAAAGAACTTATTTTTCAAAATGAAGAGAAGGAAAAAAGAGCAGCTGAATTAAGTATTGCCAATAAAGAACTTGCTTTTCAAAACGAAGAAAAAGAAAAAAGGGCTGCCGAGCTGATCATCGCCAACAAAGAACTGGCCTTTCAAAATGAGGAAAAAGAAAAAAGAGCTGCTGAACTGATCATTGCTTATAAAGAACTTATTTTTCAAAATGAAGAGAAGGAAAAAAGAGCAGCTGAATTAAGTATTGCCAACAAAGAACTTGCTTTTCAAAACGAAGAGAAAGAAAAAAGGGCTGCCGAGCTCATCATTGCCAATAAAGAACTTGCTTTTCAAAACGAAGAGAAGGAAAAAAGAGCCGCTGAGCTCATCATTGCCAATAAAGAACTTGCTTTTCAAAATGAGGAAAAAGAAAAAAGGGCTGCTGAACTGATCATCGCTAATAAAGAACTTGCTTTTCAAAATGAAGAAAAAGAACAAAAAGCCGCTGAGCTGATCATTGCCAATAAAGAGTTGCTGGCATTTACCTATATATCCAGCCACGATCTGCAGGAGCCCTTGCGTAAGATACAAACCTTTGTTACCATCATACTCGAAAATGAAGTAACAAATCTATCAGACAAAGGGAAGTATAATTTTCAGCGCATGCAGGTGGCCGCCCATCGTATGCAGCAACTCATTGATGACCTGCTGGCTTTTTCCCGTATTAACAGCACTGATCATAAGTTTGAAGATACAGACCTTACTAAGATTATTGAAGAAGTAATATCCGACCTGAGAGATACTATCCAGGAAAAACAGGCAACTATTGAAATTGGCGAATTATGCCCGGTTAACCTCATTGCTTTCCAGTTTCAGCAACTTATGTACAACCTCATCAGCAATGCCCTTAAATTTTCAAAACCCAATATCCCCGCCCACATCTTTATAAAAAGCAGGATTATAAAAGGTAGTATTTTAAATAATGACCGCCTTGCTGCAGCAAACTATATACAAAACAATGACAACGGGGAGCATGAAATATTTTCAGATGAAAAAAAATATTGTCATATCAGCGTCGAAGATAATGGAATAGGCTTTGAGCCACATTTTAATGAGCGCATTTTTGGTGTGTTTCAAAAACTACACAGCAAAGAAGTATATGCCGGAACCGGTATTGGGCTTGCCATTGTAAAAAAAATAGTAGAAAATCACAAAGGCATTATCACTGCCGCCGGCGAATTAAATAAAGGCGCAACCTTTGATATTTATATTCCGGCCAATTAAAAAATATTTAGTAAGGGCAAAACCTATAAGGTTTGCGGCGTTTGCTTTGTTGCAGAGGAAGACCTTATAGTGTTTGTATTATTTATTTAAAACGCTATAAGGTCAGCAAGGCTGCTTTGCTGCCCGGCAGACCTTATAGGTTTTTAGCCATTAGTTATAAGCAATTAAATAGTATTTTAAAACTATTTTTTTTGTCATTTACAATCACAAAAAAGCTCCCGGTTTCACCGGGAGCTTTTAATAATAATTCATTAATAATTTCTCAATGTCATTTCCACTCTCCTGTTCTTGGCACGGCCAGCAGCTGTTTTGTTATCAGCAACCGGTTTTGATTCGCCATAACCTGCAGAAGTTAAACGGCCATCCGCAACTCCTTTGCTAACAAGATATGCTTTAACTGAAGCAGCCCTTTGGTCAGACAATGTTTGGTTATAATCATCTTTACCAACATCGTCAGTATGTCCATCAATCGCTACTTTAAATGAAGGATTATCATTTAAGATCTTAACCACATCATTCAATTTAGGAAATGATTTAGCCAACAGTTTTGAACTACCTGTTACAAAGAAAATATTCTGTGCAGCAATATTCACTTTCCTGATAATTTCTTCGCTGATAACCGGGCATCCATAATTTGAAGCTGGTCCTTTATCATTGATACATTTGTCTTCATCATCATTTACACCATCTCCGTCGGTATCAGGAACCGGGCAACCCTGGTAACGTGCAATACCTTTCACAGTAGGACATTTATCCAGTTCGTCGTTGATACCATCTCCATCAGTATCCGGTACAGGACAACCCTGGAAACGTGCTACACCAGCCACATCAGGACACTTATCGTCAGCATCAGCAATACCATCACCATCCCTGTCGGGGCAACCTTGCAATGAAGCCAGGCCTGGTGTATCGGGGCATTTGTCATCTGCATCAAGTACGCCATCTCCATCCCTGTCTAAAACAACTGGGGCTGGTGGTGGAGGCGGTGTCTTTGGAGTGAGCAAACGTCCGGCTCCCAGTTTTAAAGCCAACCCGGCTCTTACTGTAGTGATGGTCCATGTTTCAACACTACGTGGTGTTTGGCCAAAGTAAGGTTGAAAAGCAACAAAAGGAGAAACAATGAACTGGGTTTTGGTATTTGCAGAGCTCATAAAAATATCATAGCCTATACCAACCTGGCCAGATATCTGTGTCTTATCCATATTGTTCAGCTCACCTTTAACAGGCGCCGAAGGTGCCTGGTTGGGATAAGCAGGATTGATACCCAACTGGTAGGTAAAATCATTACCTAAAAGAAATGAAACACGTGGACCTGCATAAACATAGAAACCATTTTTAAATGGTGCCAGGCGCAGGCTCGGCTCTATAGATATATAGTTTAGTTCCGTTGTAAGATCTGCGGGACAGTTACACGGTGTTGTTACCTGCTTAAATTTTCCACGCTTACTGTCATAACCTGACTGCAGCATGAAACCTAATATAGATCCTGCAGGATGATACTCGATAAGCCCTGCAGCAAAAAGGCCCACGCCCCTGCCATCATGAAAAACAGCCGGTGAAGTAAAATTGGCGTTCAACTGTTGCGTACTTCCATTATAGAAGTTCACGTTTGCAGCGCCGGCCACACCAAATCTCCATGAAGGCCTGCTGTATTGCTGCGCCTGCAGCGATGATTGAATACCTGTTAATATAAAGGCACTAAGAATGATACCTTTAATAAGCAGGCTGTAAGCGAACCCCGCCTGGCGTGGTTCTTTTTTAAAATTATTTTTCAATTTCATAGTTTTTTGATTTAAGGCTTAGTGATGATGTTTGTACTAGTCATAACAACTGCTCCGTTCCTGGCAAGCATACGTCCAACTGCAGTTGCATATGAATTCATAGTGATGGAGGTTAAGGCCAATATATTTCCCTGGAATGAAGTGTAGTCTCCGATTGTAGCAGAGCTACCTGTTTGCCAGAAAATGTTATCAGCCCTGGCGCCACCAGTAAGGATAATATTTCCACCTGCACCACCTACTGTAGTAAAAGCAGATGCTATCTGGAATATCCAAAATGCATTTGGATTGCCCTGTGCATCAAGCGTAAGGTTACCGTTTCCTACTGAAAGCGTAGAAGTTGATTTATAGATGCCGGGTGCAAGGGTCTGGCCTCCCAGGTCGCCTGAAACGGTTACCGGTGCAGGAGAAACTGCTGCTTCAGCAGCAAGATATGCATTGGTAAGATCGGTCTTGGCCTGCAGTAACATCGCCGGTGTTCCCGGTGGTGTTATATCATCAGATGCATAGATCGCTCCGTTCACAATAGTGGCAGGAGGAAATCCTGTAACTGAAGAACGTACTCCCGGATAGATACCAACATCCATATTATTAATAACACTGAAACCAGCCTGGTTGCTAACGCCTACGCCAGCCAGTATTCCAAAACGTGCTGCTGTTCCAAGAACAACAGGCCCTGATAATGACGGGCCTGTAGTAAAGCTCCAAACATAATTATTTGCCAATGGGGTACCTGCTACGTTCCGTGCACCTGTGGTTATCGTGGCGGTATAAACGGTATTGACCAAAAGATTGGCAGCGGGTGTAAATGATGCAGTTGTACCACTATAAGTAACTGTTCCTAAAACCGGAGTGCCACTCCTGTTCAAAGTAAAGGTTGTTGCATTAATAGTCAATGGATCCATAGGCATACTGAAAGTAGCTGTGATCACTTTATTAAGTGGCACACTAACCGCATTGTTAACCGGATCGGTTAAAATAACTGTTGGTGCTAAATTAGTACCCGTAGTGAATGTCCACACATAATTAGCAGCCAATGGCGTACCTGCCAGGTTCCTGGCTCCCGTGGTAATGGTGGCGGTGTAAACGGTATTTGGTGCGAATGCAACCGTAGGTGTAAAAGATGCGGTTGACCCACTATAAGTAACTGTTCCGGTAACAGGTGTTGCTCCCTGCCTGATGGTAAAAGTTGTGGCATTGATCGTTAACGGATCCATGGCCATATTAAAAGTTGCTGAAACAATTTTATTAAGTGCCACACCAGTTGCATTATTTGCAGGATCAGTAGAGATAACTAAAGGTGCAACTGCTGTTCCGGTTGTAAATGTCCATACATAATTACCGGCTAAAGGAGTGCCAGCTACATTCTTTGCTCCTGTTGTGATCGTAGCGGTATACACTGTACCTGGTAAAAGATTGATCGTTGGTTTAAATGAGGCAGTTGTTCCGCTATAAGTAACTGTGCCCGGAACCACTGTTGTTCCCTGCATTAATGTAAAGCTGGTTGCATTAATAGTTAATGGGTCCATTGCCTCGCTGAAGGTTGCAGTGATGGTTTTATTAAGTACCACAGCAGTTGCATTATTTACAGGATCAGTTGAGATCACTGTAGGAGCTGTAAGCGTACCTGTTGTAAATGACCATACATAATTACTGGCCAGCGCTGTACCTGTTGTATTCCTGGCTCCGGTTGTAATGGTAGCAGTATAAAGCGTATTACCTGTAAGCGGTGCTGCAGGAGTAAATGTTGCAGTTGTACCACTATAAGTAACAACACCTGCTATTGCAGTTGTTCCTTGCCTTAAAGTAAATGTTGTTCCATTTATTGTCAATGGGTTCATTGGCATACTGAATGTTGCAGTAATAATTTTATTAAGTGCAACCCCTGTTGCATTATTAGCCGGATCTGTAGAGATCACTACGGGAGATAAAGTAGAGCCTGTACTGAATGTCCATACATAATCTGTTTGTAAAGCATTTCCGGTTAGATCTTTTACCGCTGTGGTAACACGACCTGTATAAGTTGTGTTTACTGCAAGTGGACTTGTTGGAGTAAATCTTGCTGTATTACCACTGTATGTAATAGTTCCTGCAACAGGTGCTGCGCCGGTAATGGTTAAGGATGCCTGTGTTATAGTGGCAGGATCCATTACTTCATTAAAGGTTACTGTAATTACTTTATTGAGGGCTACACTCGTTTCGGCATTTGCAGGATCTGTGGAGATGACCAGTGGACAAACGTCATCTACCGGCACGAAATCATCTTTTTTGCAACCGCCTAAAAACGCTGCCATTGATATGGCTGCAAATGCGGTCAACAATAAAAATTGTTTTTTTGTTTTCATAGAAGTTGATTTTAAGTTTAAAGTATTTAGTTGTGCCGCAAAGTTGGCAGAGTTTGTTGCTACAAGTATTACACAATTTTTTATTTGATTTATATTATTCACACATTAAGGCTAACGCTTTTATTAAATGTGTGAATGATATAAGTAATTTATAAGGTTATGTAAATGTTTTGCCTTAAGCAGGTTCAACTTTGTATCATCATAAAACTCACCCCATGGATGATTTACCAGAGATAAAAGGAAACTGGACAGAGATAAAAGGAAAACTTAAAGAAAAATTTGATATGCTTACCGAAAGCGACCTATTGTTTGCCAGTGGTAAACAGGAAGAAATGCTATGCAGGTTACAGACAAAACTTGGTCGCACAAAAGAAGAAGTGCACAAGATCATCCTGAATTTGTAATGATTGCTGATAATGGAATGGGTATAACTAAACATCCCATTGCAAAGTTTATTTTAGATTGGCATGCAATTTGAAATTATGCTTAATAGTGGTGTAATACCTGGTTAGTAAAACGAACAGGACTACAGATATAACAGCGCAAAACAAGGAAACATAATTTACTAATTAATTAAATCAATCAACATGGGAAATTTACTCTACACCATAGCCGTGATCTTAGTGATCATTTGGGCTATTGGATATTTAGGATTTGCAGCCGGCGGTATCATCCATATCCTTTTGGTGATCGCAGCAATTGTAATTATCTTACGTTTAATACAGGGTCGAAAAGTTCTTTAACTTTAAACTATTAACTTCTAACTTTTAAAAAAACAATCTACAATGGGAAATTCAAACGACAATGTAAAATTAATTGGTGCCATGTTACTTGGAGTTGCAATTGGTGGCGCCCTGGGTATCTTGTTTGCCCCTGATAAAGGAAGTGAAACAAGAAAAAATATATCTAAAAAAGGGAATGACCTTAGCAGTTCAATTAAAGATAAATTTGGTGAATTTGTTGACAAGTTCAAAAAAGAAATGGAGACTGTACAGGACGAAGCACAGGATCTTGCAATTACCGGAAAATCTGTAATTGAAAAGCTGTAGGCAAATAAGATTGACACAGCAATATTACTCACCAAGCATTGTTTAACAATATGAACTCAATCAAATCATCAGCAGATTTAAAAATGGCCATTAAGCAAATGGAATTAAAACAGGCCAATGAATTGATTCTGCTTAAAGATGAATTCAGGAATACTGTTGAAGGACTTAAGCCAATGAATTTAATTAAGGGAGCGTTTAAAAAAGCTACTTCATCTCCCGACATGAAAACAGATGTTTTGAATGCAGCCATTGGATTGACCACGGGGTTTGTTACAAAAAAGTTGATGATGGGCAGATCAACGAACCTACTAAAAAAGATCCTGGGAATTGTATTGGAAATGACCATTGCCAATAAGGTTGCCAAGAATGCAGACGTGATCAAGACAACAGGTAATATTATTTTTAATAAATTCTTTGCAAAAAAACGGCCTGTTGATAGATTGAACGGACATTGATCTTACAATTATTTTTTAGTAAAATGGCGCTCGTAAATACAGGCGCCGTTCTGTTTTTCTTTGAGTTATAGCAATGTGAGAATTATGCAAGCAATTTGTTTAAACATGTAACAGTAAACACCAGGAATTACGCCACCTTTATTCATAAACCACCTAATTTAAAAAAAATGCAAAAGATCATGACAGCTAAAATAAATAAAATACTCCTGGGTATGTTAGGAACATTGTTAATAATGTCCCTTTATTCATGCGCAAAGAAGGCTACAGCACGTAACAGTACTGCGTCCGAGCCTGCTACTATAAGTGTAGCACCGGAAAATAAAGGACAGATACTGATCAAACGAGATGTTAATAGTAATTATGTTATCCAGATAAATTTAAGAGAGTTGGAAGCAGTTAGTAAGTTTGAGGCAGATTCTAAAAATGCCTATATCGTTTGGATGAATGCAGATAAGCAACCTGCAAAAAATTTAGGACAGATAAACAGTAATACCGGTTGGCTTACTGATAAATCAAAAGCATCTTTTGAAGCTGTGTCGGAATTCAAACCAACCAAAATTTATATTACCGAAGAAGATAATGCAGGTGTAAAAATTCCAGGAAAGAAATTGATCTGGTCGACGAATTCTTTTTAAAAAAATGGCGGCTTGAGAATCAAAACAATAAAATAAAAGAGGTGAACTACTTGGTTCACCTCTTTTTTGTGGAGCTGCAGGGAATCGAACCCTGGTCCAAACATATCCGCCGTAAGCTTTCTACATGTTTATTTATGCATTGGTTGTTGGGAACCAGCAGGAGCATAACAAACCAACCGGTTCCTTAGATGAAGATCTTAAGCAATGGTCACATCATTCCATTACAGCATCCTGTTTTGTTTTTGAGTCGGCGGAAGAACATGGTAACAGGCTAACCTGTTCAACGGCCCTAATGGGTGCTAATCTATCGATTAAGCAGCCATGGCATACTGAGTATTGCCATTTAATGTTTTCGTATTCTGATTAAAGTGCTAATTACGCAACGCACTACATGCTTACACTTACAAAGA
>JBKJMZ010000198.1:0-24929 GCA_046596255.1 Ferruginibacter sp.
TTCCAGCTTTGCATAATCAGTAGCCGAGGGTTCATTAGCCAATAAAAAAAATGCAGCTCCTTCGCCTGCAATAGTTCCTTTGGTTTTTGTTTTATAAATATCGAGATTAGAAACCTGCCCCTGTTTATACAAACCCAGCCTGTTTAAAATGGTATGGCTTGTATTGGTGATCTCATCAATGGCACCAACCAATACATTTGAAGCTTCGCCTTCTTTAAGCAACAGCATGCCATCCAGCAATGCGCTTTCAAAAGAAAAACCCCTGTGAACAAAAGCATTGTTGTAATTATTGCATTGCAACAGCAATCCAATCTGTGCGCCAATGGTATTATGGGTGGACTGTATAAAAGCAGTTGGTGTGAGCAGTTCCTCGTTAAATTCAACCATCCTGCTTAAAAAAACATTGGTGTCTTCCAGGCAGCCATAGGCTGTGCCGGTAATAATGGCATCGGGCTTCTTAATTCCCGCTTCCTGCAGGCATTCCATGGCAGCGGCCACGCCCATGCGTATGATACGGCTCATCCTGCGGATCTGTTTAGGATCAATGAAATCTTTATAATCCGGTTCAATACACGCAAGCCGGTTACCGGTATAGGCAACAGCCTCCGCCAATGGCTGGTGACCAAAGGTTTTTTGTGGGGAGATATTTCCTGTTGCCCTGATGTACATTTTTCTATGCAATTTATTTATTGAGCTGTCAGTCTGAGCCTGTCGAAGACGGGTTACCATTTATATCGCCTTCGACAAGCTCAGGCTGACATCGTTTATTAAGTCATTTCACTTTCGAAAAGATCAACGACGAACAATTACCCCCAAAGCCAAAAGAATTAGAGAGTACATGTTTCAGTTCTACATTCTTCACAACTTTTCTTTCCGGTACAAATGGCAAGTCAACCATCGCCGTTTCCAAACGCAGGTTTGGAAAAACGATCCCATGCTGTAACGCTAAAACAGAGAACACCGCTTCTATTCCCCCGCTGGCCCCCAATGTATGCCCTGTAAAAGTTTTTGTTGAACTCATTTTTGGATAATGCGGATCGAACAATCTTTTTATCGCTGTTCCCTCTGCTATATCATTATTTTGTGTGCCTGTGCCATGCAGGTTTATATAATCAATGTCTGCAGGCTGTAATCCGGCCTTTTGCAAAGCGCCACTCATGGCCATGTAAGAACCTACACCATCAGGTGATGATGCTGTTTGATGGTAAGCATCATTGGCATTACAATAACCGCTCAATACAATGCCTGGTTTATTCTTTAAAGTAGCAGCAATTTTTTCTGATACTAAAACAACATACCCGGCACCTTCGCCAAGATTAAGCCCACGGCGGTTTTCATCAAATGGTTGACAGAACTGTTCATCAACGATCATCAACGTATTAAAACCATTTAGTGTAAACCTCGTAAGCGAATCAGTTCCACCTGCAACAACCACATCAACTATATTATTTCTGATGAGCCTGGCGCCAAAGAAAATGGCATTGGCCGATGAGGAGCATGCCGTGCTGATGGTTGTTATATAATCTTTGATACCAAGCGCATCGGCAACAAGCTCTGTTACAGCGCCACATTCATGATCAATAACTTCACAAAGCCGTCCTTTATTATTATCTGCAAAAAAATCAGTGAAGAAATGTTCTGTCTTATCCATACCGCCAACAGAATTGGCAGAAATAAAACCTGAACGCAGATCTTTAAAATTTTCAATGCCTGCATTAAGCAAAGCCTCTTTTGCAGCAATCAAACTTAATAAAGCAGTTCGGCTTTTAAAGTTGGGTAAGCCTGCAAGTTTTGCAAGCTCATCGTTACTCAATTTCACTTCGGCAACCGGTAATCTTTGGCGGTGTACAGAATCAAAGTGATGCATTTGTCCCATCCCCGCTTTTTCGTTTTGCAGGGCATCAAGACATTCGGCGACGTTATTACCAATCGCCGAAATGATACCTGTGCCGGCAACAAAAACGGGTGCGTTCATTTTTATGAATTCTGGACTTGGTGAGCAGTTATATATTCAGCCATAGTGCGCACAGAGTGGAAAACCTTTGGACCATCCTCGGCATTTGATAATTTGATCTTGTATTGCTGCTGTAACAATACGATCAGTTCCAGGGCATCAATAGAATCCAGGCCCAGGCCCTCCACAAACAAAGGCTGGTCATCTCCTATATCTCCAGGATTTACATCCTGCAAATTCAATTGGGCAATGATCTGTGATTTCAGATCCGACATTAGTTTATCCATTTTGTTTTTTTTCCTAATCCACCTCGTGGGCGGTTCTTTTTATGAATTCGGGGTTCGACAAGCTCACCCTGACAGTTATTTAATTTGATCTCTTTCTTCTTAAGGATCTCCTCTTTAACATTTGAGCTGTCAGCCTGTACTGAGCCTGTCGAAGTATGGTCGAAGGCCGGTTGATTTTATGAACCCCGTTCGACAAGCTCACCCTGACAACTATTTTGAAATTTTATTTTCTTTGATTTTATTTAGATTCTCTTTTGTAAAATTAACTGAATTGGCCCTTTTATTTTTCTCTATTAAAAATAAAGTTGCGTTGTACTCATTGTGAAGCACATCTACCCAACCACAGATACAACATTGCACTATATTATTATGCATCAGGTTACTTACATATTGCTCAATAAAGCCAGCATCAAACTCATCAAATATAAAAAATGCATTCTCGCCCTTAAAATGATGCCTGATAGATATTTCACCAATTACAATATTGGGCAATGTATAAACAAACTGGGCAGGGCTGGCCATGGTCTTTGTTGTTTCGTAATATTTAATATCCGTATCCAGCGATGAATTGGCATTGGACAATACTATTCCAATATCTTCCGGCTGGTATTGCTCCTTATCAAAACTGTCTTTCAGCAGCACCTCGTTGGCAAGCCAACCTAATTTACTCAGGTTATCCATCTTGAAAAACTTGGGATACTGGATGTCGAAATGCCGGTAAGCCCCCATTAAGAATTCCGGAAGCAGCGCTTCCTTCGTTTCAAAAATGGACTTCCCGTTCTTATAAACAATATTATTACTGATGATGCAGGAAGCGCTTATATAGTTTTCTGTAGTCAATATTTTATCAGGTGTTGGCTTCTTTTGCTTTAATGGTATCCCTAAGCGTTATCAGTTTAGCTAATTTTTGCAAAGCAGTCTGGTGATCTTTTACGTAAGGATTGTTTGTATCCCAAACATAACCGGCCAGTACAGAACAGATCATACTCTTAATTTCAGGCACCTGGTTATCGGCAAAGAAGATCGTATCCAAGGTTCCTTCGTACCAAGCCATCACATAGGAGCGGAAAGTATTTACACCCTGCATCATAGCCTGGGTATAATCAGCATTCCAATCTACTTCTTCGCCCCTTAATTTTTTAATCACCAGGTTCGCCGCTTTCTGGCTAGAAACCGTTGCAAGCGTAACACCCGATGAAAAAACAGGATCTAAAAATTCAGTTACATTGCCTGTTAATACAAACCCTTCTCCATAAAATTTATTGGTAGTGGTTGACCATGATTCCAGTATCCGGGGCTCAAAAATGAATTCCACATCCTTCATTCTTTCGGCTAAGTATGGCTGGGTTGCCAATAAGGCTCTCAGTTGTTCTTCAGGAGTTCCCTCAGTGGCTTTAAAGAATTCAGGCTCTCCCACAAAACCAACGGAGGTATTGCCGTTTGAAAAAGGGATCACCCAAATCCATATCCCGTATTGATGTACAATAATGGTGATTCGGTTTGGCTCATCATCCATGGTACGCCTGGTATCTACTACATGCGTAAATAAGGTTTTGCGTGGCGGCAGGTTCGATGGCTTATCCATGTTGAACAGCTTTGGTATCACCCTCCCGTAGCCGCTGCCATCAACAATGAACCTGGCTTTTATTTGATATTGATTGCCATCAATATCTTCAACTGTTGTTACAGAGTCGCTGCCATTGAATACAATACCCGTAACTGTTGTTTCGTAGCTGATCGGTATACCCATACTTTCGCAGGTATCAGCTAATATTTTATCAAACTCAGCCCTGGGCACCTGCCATGTCCAGCTCCAGCCCGGGGTAAACTGGTCAGCAAAAAAATAATCGCAGATCACACCGTTCTTTACAAACTTGGCCCCGAATTTTTCCTGGAAGCCTTTGGCTTTTACCGCATCTAAAAATCCTGCTTCTTCCAAAGCTTCCATGCAGCGGGGTAATAAACTTTCACCGATCACAAAGCGTGGGAATTTCATCTTCTCCACGATCTTAACTGTAAAGCCTGCTTTATTGATGATAGAGGCTGCTACTGTACCGGATGGCCCTGCGCCGATGACCAATACATCTACCTGTTCTGTTTGCATTTTAAATTATTTTCTTTTTTTACATTTAATAAGGGTCTGGCTTAAACCGATATGATCAATTTCTTCAACAATATCAAAGCCCGCTTGTTCAATACATTTAATGAAGATTTCGGCGCTGTACATCTGGCTGTTGCCATTGGCCAATGCTGTAAAATATAATGATGTCTGCTGCAGGCAAAAAGCCGCAATCTCAAATTTTTGCCTGTCCCAGTATGGTTCCAGGATCATCACTTCGCCATTCTCATCCAATGCTTCGTAACATCTTTTTAAAATAGACACGATCTGCGCTTCAGAAAAACAATCCAGGAACTGGCTCATCCAGATCACATCAAATCCTTTGGGAAACTTTACAGTTGCATCTAAGATATTAACTGGCAAAAAAGATACCCGGTCATTCAAACCCAGCTCTGCAATTTTTTGTTTAGCAACATTCAGTTGTCCCGGCAGGTCCATGATAGTTATATGTACATCGGGGTCATAACCTGTAGAAGCGATGGTCCACTTGCCGGTATTACCGCCAATATCCAATAGCTTTTTCACCTTGCCGTTATATACCATGGGTAATACCAACGGGAAAGCATCATCAGAAAAATAATGATCGAAACTGAACCAGCTTTTTTGAATATGCGGCGGCAGTTGCGATAAGCCTTCATAAATGGTGGGCCAGTCGCCAAGCGTTTTTAAGCCTGCAGGTTTGCCGGTCTCAATAGCTTCATCTAAATAAAATAGGCCTTTATAATTCACATCATGCACAAAATCCATATTGGTTTTTGTGAGGCCATCATTTAAGATAAAATAACCAACTTTACCAAGTATATATTTTTTATCATTTACCAAAACAAGGCCAAGACTAAGTCCTGATTCAAGCAACACCCTTACGCCATAATTAGAGAGATTTAGTTTTTCAGCGATCTCTTCATTGGTCAACCCGGGCTTGGCACTGTCTTCCAATAATTTTAATATCCCTGAATTACGCAGTACCCTTGCTGCCTGGAAAATTACCGGGCCAAATGCTATCCACTGTGCTGCTTCTTTTGCTTGAAAAGCTGTTCTTTTATCCTTGCTGAAAAATTTCATACCCGCTATATATATTTTGAATTTGAATTTTGTTTACTAAAAATCATGGCTGCATTACAACCCCCAAAACCCGAAGCTGTTTTCAAACAGTTGTTTAACTCTGCTTCATACAAAGTTGTGCACACGGTAACTGGTTCAGTTACGCCACTTTGTTCATATCCTCTTGTTGGTATCACCAGGTTCGCTTTTAAAGACTGGATGGCAATAATGGATTCGATCAAACCTGCAGCACCCAGTGTATGTCCATAATAACCTTTTAAACTGTTCACCGGTACGGATTGCAATCCTGCTAAGTTAATGGCCTTTGCCTCCATCTCATCATTAAAAACAGTGGCAGTGCCGTGGGCAGAGATAAAGCCAATATCACTTGCTGTAATTCCTGCAGCCTGCATGGCTTTGGAGATGCTGAGGTTCAACTCTTCGCCGGTACGGGAAGGGCCGCTAATATGGTTGGCATCGTTACTTACAGAACCGCCCGTTATTTTAATACCCGAAGATCGTTCCTCATTAGAAGTAAGGATCATTGTACCTGCTCCCTCCCCTAAATTGATCCCGTCCCTTTCAGCATCAAATGGTTTACACGGCAACTGACTTACTGCCTGGAAGGACTGGAAACCTGATAATACAAATTTGCTGATCACATCTGCTCCGGTTACTACTATGTGCTCATACTGACCGGCCTGTATCAGGCGCATGCCGGTTAATATAGCCAGTATACCGGATATGCACGCATTGGAAACAATGATTGGCTGATCAACAAAACCAAAATGAGTTGCAACTAATTTTGCAGAAGTATTCAGTGAGATCCTTTCGTTCAAAGCTTCCGACGCAGGTTCGGTTTCCAGTAAACTGATATTCCCTTTTGTGGATGAAATGATGAGCCCTGTTCTTTTATCCGTTGCCTTGATGGCGCTGTTCTGCAATGCATCACCGATAGATGCGATCAACAGCTTTTCAAATTTGGTATATGTCTTCGACCCGCTGATTATTTTGATCTCATCATTGAACAAAGCAGCCTGAAAGGGTTGCTCAGAAATGGTTTCATCTGTATGTAGTTTTACCCCTGACACATTTTGTTTAAGCTGCTGAAAATTTTCAGCCGTTGTTAAACCAATGGGCGATGTAATATTATCTGAGCTGATGTAAATCTCTGTCATAGTTTTTTTCTGTTAAACCAGGTCATATTGTTTTTTCCAGTCTTCAAAAAAAGGTGGATTGGCCAGTTGAAGGACTGAATCTTCTTTACTCAAAAAAACCTGCACAGATGAACCTGTTGCCACCACTTCGCCTGTTGCTGCATTATAAAGGCGATAGGTGAATTTCATTTTTGCTGCTTCCGTAGGTATATATTTAGACTCTACAATTACCTTATCGCCATAACGCAAAGATTTTTTAAAATCACATTGCACACTTACTACCGGGATCACAAAACCATGTTTAAATACATCCAGGTAATTTAGGCCATGCGTATTTCCAAAAGCCTCTCTTCCATCTTCAAAATAACGGATATAGTGTCCATGCCATACAATACCCAGCGGATCAGCTTCATTAAAGCGTACCCTTATCTCTGTCCTGTTGATCAATTCCTTTTTCATAGTTCCGTTGCTCAACTGCTGTATTTTTTCTCCCAGCCTTTGTACTTTTTCTTATTGATCTCTATGATACTTTTTTTAATAATGGAGGCCCAGAAATTCCTGAAACCAAATCCTGCTGCTTCCTGCTCCATTCTTTCGGTCATTAAAACCTTTTTTGTTTTCATATCTATCAATGTTACCCAAACAGAGCCAAAGCTTTTTTTCTCTTCTTTTTTCATGCCTTCCATAATAAAGACAATGCCGATGCCTTCCTTACCCTTTAGGTTGAGCGCTTTTACTGTAGCTGCAATATCTGCTTCCGTAAACCTGCTAAAATCGCCCGCATTGGAAGACATGATATCCTTGTCATTTATCTTTTCATTTTTTTCCCTCACGGCTGATATATCGTTGGTAACCGCACCGCTCCTGCTAAATGCATCGGCGATCTTATAATTATCCGGTTCATTGATCACCAGGTCATTCATGCTGGCATACAGGCGGCCTTTGATATCAGCAGGATTACCTCCCGGGTCATTGATCAGCCTTGACTTTGTGTAGTCAATGCCGAGATAAGTGAGGGGAAGTGAATTGTTGCTGAAAAAATCTTTTATGGTTTGCGAAAATGATCGGGTACCGGCGAGTAAAAATAGCATCGCAAAAAGCAAACTTAATTTTTGTATGCGTTTCATGATCAGGAGTTTTTTATTTTATTAATAAATATTTTCATGTTGCATTGGGCTACCAGTTGTCCATTGCAGGTGATGCTGCCGGAAATTAATGTTACATTAAAAATCTGGTTTTCAATGGTAATTTCTGTTATTAATTCATCGCCGGTTTTGGGCAACGCAAATACCTGCAGGTTATTTACCGAGCCAATGTATCCAACCTCAACAGGTTTATCTTCTTTTTTTGAAATATAGCCTGCCCTTGCAGCTGCAGTCTGGGCAATATTTTCAACCAAGCCCGGTTCCTTAAAGATTCCATTCTCTACAAAAATATTATCCTCCCTTACTACAAACCCCGTTATTGTACTTTGTTCGTTGAAGGATATCAATGTATCGATCATAACAAAAGGTGGCCTTTGCGGAATAAGTGATTCTATATGTTCTTTTGTTACGAGCATTATTTACATCTTAATAGAACTGTCATGCTGAGGAACGAAGCATCTCACTTTAAATTATTGAGATCCTTCCTGCGTCAGGATGACAAGCATTCCGTTTACGCTTCCCAAAAATTATAATAATTAAACCATTGTTCGGGATATTGTTTAAGCTTGCTCTCCATTTCTGCTGCAAAATCCTGCAGCATTTCCTGTATCTGCACATCTTTTGCAAAGGAAGTATAATCTTTTATTGCAGTAGCAAAAAAATGATAATGCAGTTTGGTCTCTTTTACGGCAAAAACAAAGGATACCGGTACTTTAAATGTAGCTGCCAGTAAAAAAGGGCCCAGGGGAAACCTGGCACCTGTTCCCAAAAAAATTTGCGTAAGGGTTTTATTGCCCGGCATGAACCTGTCGGCATGCATACAAACCAGCTCGTTGTTTGCAAATGCATTGCTGATGGCATAAATATGGCTGAGGTCGTTCTTAATAACAATGACATTTATTTTAGACTTACCCGTAATCCCTTCCAGGTATTTTTTGATCTGTTCATCCTCTCCATCATACAACACAATATTGATGGGGGTTTCGAGCCGGGTGAACAAATGGCCTGCTACATCCCAGTTGCCGATATGTGCACTTAGCAGGATACCGCCTTTCTGCATGGTTGCTATATTGCGCAGGTTCTCTTCTCCATCAAAATCAAAAGTAAAACTGTTGTTTATGCCCGACATCACCACCACCTTATCAATGATACTCTGCCCCAGTAAATAATAATTGCGATAAACTTTACAAATGGATGCGATACTGCTATAGCCAAGTTTCCGGCGGTAGAGTAAATAGATCTGCCTGGATGCTTTATAGGAAAAAAAGAAATAGTACAAGGCTACAAAACGAAGCAGGAAATAGGCGGGTAAAACACCAAAGGTCTTTAATACCCATACAAATATCCTATATCCCAGCGGAGTACCTTTTGATCTGCCTTGCCAGGAAGACATTAAACCAATTCTTTTGAATTTACACGGGAGATCACATAATCACAAAAATCCTGGTAAGTAGCAATATCGGTAAAGTCTTCGGGTCTTACTTTAAAAGCGAAGTTGCTTTCTATAACCACTACCAGGTCGATATAATCCAAGCTGTCGAGCCCAAGCGTATCTTTTAAATTAGCGTCGGGTACTAATTTTTCCGGTTTTACTTCAAAATCCTCTAACAGAAAATCGTGAATCTTTTCTATAATTTCATTGTTTGTCATAAGCGCATTTCAAATTATACCAGTTTCCTGATTATTAGCGATGAGTTAGTTCCTCCAAAACCAAAGGAGTTGGACAAAAATACAACTATATCCTTTTCTACAGCCACTTTTGCAATATTCAATTTGGCGGAATCCTCATCCGGGTTCTCAAAATTTATATTGGGGGCAACAAATGAATTTTGCATCATCAATACAGAATAAACGATCTCGCTGGCGCCTGCCATCCAGCACTCATGACCGGTCATAGATTTGGTTGAACTTACGAGTGGTTTATGTTCACCAAAAACTTCATGTATGGCTTTTGCCTCGCTGGCATCGCCCGCCGGGGTTGAAGTAGCGTGTGCATTTATATAATCCACATCGCCTGCCTGTATGCCGGCGTACTTCAGAGCCATATACAAGGACCGTACCGGGCCATCAACTGTGGGGTTAGAAATATGGGCACCATTTGACGAAAATCCATAACCTATAACTTCTCCTAATATGTTTGCTCCTCTTCTTTGCGCCGATTCCAGGCTTTCTAAAATAACCGTTGCAGCACCACCGCTGGGTATCAACCCATCGCGGTCCCTGTCGAATGGACGGGAAGCTTTTGGAGGATCGGATTCTCTTACTGAAAAAGCAGACAAGGCATCAAAAGTGCCCATGGATAAATGGTTGATCTCCTGTGCACCGCCACATATGATACAATCCTGTAAACCCGTTTTTATAAAATGATAGCCGAGCCCGATAGCATGAGAGCCGCTTGCGCAGGCTGCACTGATGGTGAAGTTCACGCCACGCAGTTTAAAAATAGTGGACAGGTTCATGGTCACTGTTGAGTTCATGGTTTGAAAAACCGAACCCGAGCCCACCAGCATAGTATCCTTTTTATTTCTGATGATATTATCTGCTTCTATAACAGCTTTGCCCGAACTGTCGTTACCATATAAGATACCGATCTCGTTAGCCTGGATATAATCTGCATCAATACCTGCATTTTTCAATGCTTCAACAGTTGCCAGGTAAGCATACTCTCCCTGCTCCGGTAACATGATACGTGCCCTGCGGTCTAAAGCTGCTTTCAGGTCGGGCTTTTCTACAAAGCCGGTAAGCCCAGACCTGTATCCATATTCCTTACGCACAGGATCCAGTATAAGGCCAGACTTTCCCTTATAAAGAGAATCCCTAACCTCATCCAGATTTTTTCCTATGCAGGAATAAATGCCCATGCCTGTTATAACAACTCTGTTCATATTTTTTGTAGGAACATGCCTGTGGCATGTTCATTGAGTACTCGCCACAGGCGAGTACCTACGAATACAATCCCCCATTAACAGAAATCACTTCCCCGGTAATATATGCGGCTTCGGCCGACGCTAAAAATGCTACGGTATGTGCCACTTCTTCCGGCAAACCAAAACGCTTTAACGGGATAAGGTTTTTTAATTCAGCTTCATTCAGGTCGACCGTCATATCCGTTTTAATAAACCCCGGGGCTACTGCATTCACCGTAATTCCTTTTCTGCCGATCTCCTGTGCCAGGGCTTTTGTAGCACCGATCACGCCGGCCTTCGCTGCCGAATAATTGGTCTGGCCCGGTAATCCCTTCAGCCCCGAAAGCGAAACCATATTTATGATCCTGCCGTACTTTTTCTGCAGCATGCTGTTCACAACAAGACGTGTAACATAAAAGAATCCATCCAGGTTGGTTTTCATCACGCTATCCCAATCCTCATCCTTCATCCACATCATAAGCCCGTCCTGCCTGATGCCGGCATTATTCACCAATACTTCTATCACTTTATCTTCATTGGCTTCCATCCAGCCCCCCAGATTTGTTTTGATGGCTTCCTTATCCGATACATCAAATTGTAATATCTCTCCGTCAACTCCCTTTTCTTTCACTAAGGCAAGTGTATTATTGGCCTCTTGTTCATTCGATTTATAATTGATCAATATATTATAACCCATAGCGGCCAACTTTGTGCAAACTGCTCTTCCAATTCCTCTTGACCCACCTGTTACTAATGCATATTTCATTTGTAATCTATTAATAGCTTCTAAAACATTAAGTTTAAAATGGTTAGATGGTTTAGAAAGTTTAGATGAACCCTAAACCTTCTAAACTCCCTAAACTTTCTAAACTTTCTAAACTTTTTTATGCCTCCAAAAATCAGGAATTTACCTGTTCCGGAATTTTATCCAACCTGAAAGAAATGACCGGGTCTGCTTTTTCAAAATACCTTTTGATCCTTTCCAGGTCCTTGTATTTTGGCTGGTCCTCTATGAACTTTGGAAATACCTTCCTTATCTGGGTATAGATATGTTTTGTTTCTGTTGAAAGCCTGTCGGTACATTTTAAATAATCAATGGCCTGTAATACCGTCATCATTTGTATAGCAAGTACTTCAAATGAATTATCGATCACCCGTTTTGTCATCAGCGCTGCATTGCATCCCATACTCACAATATCCTGGTTATCGTTATTATTAGGAATGCTGTGTACGTACATAGGGAAGGACATGGTCTGGTTCTCAGCCACAGTAGAAGTTGCCGTGAACTGCATCCCCTGCATACCAAAATTAAAACCAAGTACACCCAGGTTCACAAAGGGCGGGAACTTCTGGTTCAGCTTTTCATTGAGTAAATAATTCAATTGCCTTTCAGACAACATGGATAATTTGGTGATGGCGATCTTTAATTTATCCATCTCCAGCGAAACATAATCTCCATGAAAATTACCGCCATGAAAGATATTCTCATTCTCGTGATCGATGACCGGATTATCGTTTACCGAGTTCAGTTCATCCACTACAACTTTTTCTGCGTGGCAGATGGTATCATAAATGGGGCCAAGTACCTGTGTTACGCAACGCAAAGAATAATATTCCTGCACTTTGTCCTGAAACACTTCCTGGTCAAGCTTTTCAGGGTTGTACAAATGCTCAGAGCGGCTGCGGATCATTTTACTGTCCTTTAAGATCTCCCTTAACTGAGCAGCAATTTTATTCTGCCCTTTATGATGTTTAACAATATTCAGTTCATAAGAATAATGATCATCAAAAGCTTCTACAACTTCGTTGATCATGGCTGATAGCATTACAGACCATTCTAATAATTTTTGTGCCTGTATAATATTAACCATCCCAATACCGGTCATGGCAGAAGTACCGTTCAATATGGCAAGCCCTTCCCTTATATGAATAGTAAGCGGCTTAATTTTTAATTTCTGAAATACGGTTGCTGTTGATTGCACTTCGCCTTCGTAAATAACTTCGCCTTCGCCGATCAATACAAGCGCAAGGTGTGCAAGCTGTACCAGATCGCCGCTGGCACCAACGCCGCCGTGCTCATAAATACAAGGATAAACATCTTTGTTTATCAGTTCTTTGAGCAGCTCAACGATCTCGGTATTAACGCCCGAATAAGCCTGCATTAAACTGTTGAGCCGTGCGATCATTACCGCCTTGACCAGGATGGGGCTCATGATATTTCCGCCGCCCGAGCTATGGCTCCTTATTAAATTATACTGAAGTTGTAACAGGTTCTTTTCATTCACCTTATACTGGGCCATGGGACCAAAGCCCGTATTAATGCCGTAGATGAGTTTATTAGAAGAGAATTTCTTTAAGAAATTGAAATTTACATTAACTTTTTCCACAGTGTTTGCATCTAATACTACCTGCTTATCCTTATATAAAATAGCTGAGAAGTTATCTAAAGTAAGCTTCTTGTCTCCTACATGTACCATGGTTCCGTGTTTTACTGCAATTATCAAGTTTTGGCAACTAAAACGGTAAAATTAGAATAAAGAATCCAATTTTTAATTTTTTGACCGCATAACTATGAAGATAGGTTAAGATCAGAGGCAATAAATGTGGTTATTGGGTATTTTTTTTATATAAATTTTCTTTATTTTTAGACTTGATCATCATTAAAAAAATTATATGAAAAAAACAGCAAGTTTAATTATTGCCCTAACCCTGTCCTCTTTCTTTTTACAGGCAGATGCCCAAAAGATCAAAACCGTTAGTGGTAATGATGATGTTTTAAAATCTGAATCAACCATAAACATTGAATTTACTTATGACGATATCTCTGTAGGTAAGTTTGCAGATGAAAAAGAGTATATTAAAACAAAAACTGCAGAATATAATGCCAAAGAGCCTGGTAAAGGAGATACATGGGCAAAGAACTGGATTAACGATCGGCAAACAAGATATGAGCCTAAGTTTATAGAACTATATACACTTACCAGCAAAAAAACTATAAGTAAGGATGCTAAATACACATTAATATTTAAAACTAAATCTATAGAGCCCGGCTATAATATAGCCGGGGGGATGATGATTGGCGGTAGAAAAAATGCCCAGGTAGATGCGGAAGTATGGATCGTTGAAACAGCCAATCGGGACAATAAGGTTTGCGTGGTTAGCATTTTAGATGTACCTGGCGGTACTGCTTTTGGATACGACTTTGATACAGGTCTGCGTATTTCTGAAGCTTTTGCTAACGCGGGAAAAAAATTAGCCAAATCTCTCAAATAAAACTAAGTGCTTAATTATATAAGGCTCCCGCAACCGGGAGCTTTTTTATATTTAGATTTAACTTCAATTAAACACTTAGCCCTGGCCGGTGTCCTCACCGACCGGAATACAATTAAAGTGATCTGTCTTGTACAAAAAAACAGATCCGTTAAAGAAGCTTATACAATCAGAATTTTTAGCTTTCGTTGCTGGTCGGTGCAGACACCGACCACGGAGAACAAAAAACTACTTGCTTATTTTTGAAAGCTCCCTAAACCGGGAGCTTTTTTATGTGTAGATTAACTTCAATTAAACACAGTATCGCTATAAACCCTTTACTTTTGTTGCAAATATTTTTAACATGAGAACAATCAAAACGGTTACAGCTTTTATCATCCTATTACTTACAGTTATATTTACAAATGCCCAAACGGTTGACCTTAACAAAGGCGACCTTTCAATTTTAAAAGGTGAAACAACGATCAATATCGAATTTACCTATGAGAAAATGGTTGTGGGTGATGATGGTAAGGAAGCCGACTATATCAAGAGAAGGAGGCTGGAGATGAATGAAAAAGAAAAAGGCAGTGGCGAGATATGGGCAGTTAAATGGGAGCTGGATAAAAAAGAGAGGTATGAGCCCAAATTTATCCTGGGATTTACCAGGGAAAATAAAATGACCGTAAGTACAACCGCAAAATATACACTCATCTTTAATACAAAGGCTTTGGAGCCCGGTTACCAGGTAGGCATCTCTAAAAAGAATGCGGGCATTGATGGAACAGTAACTATTATAGAAACTGTCAACAGGGATAAAAAGCTAATCGTGCTTCGGGTGGAAAGGCCGGAGGAAAATAAATGGCGTGGTGCTGCTTTTGATGCAGGATCACGTATTGCTGATGCTTATTTATTAACCGGCCAAAAGATCGGGAAGTTCATTTTAAAGAATAATTAACCCCGGTTTACCTTTTGTGTTGTATGTTTAATAAATTACAAACTGCCGGGCACCAATTTAATAGCTTATAAACCTTATCACGCTCATCAAACTAATTCCGTATGAAATTTCTGATCTTGGCCTTAGCGGGCTTTTTATCTACCGCTTCCTTTGCACAAAGCAAAAAATTTACTTTTAAACTGGGTTCAGAATATGAGTTACCCAGGAAATCGGAAGACCTTTCTTTTTTTGGAAACAATAAGGATGGTATCGTAAATCTATCCCTAAAGAAAGATGAACTGATCATAGTGAAGTTTGACTCAAAGTCTCTGGAACAGTCTGCTGAAAAAATGATTGAACTGCCCGAAGTAACCAAAAACTTCAACAGTGAAATAGTTACAGAATTTAAAAACGGTAACTATTACTGGATTCACAGTGATTGGGATAAAGGGTCGGAAACAGAGACTCTGTATTATGATAAACTTGATGTTAATGGCACTAAGTTAACGGCTAACAATACAAAAATGTTTGAAACCACCAGGCTGGCCGGAGACCTTAGTTCTACAGGTTTTTACCAGATGAAAGTGGATAATAAATACCAGTTTAATTATGATGCAGAAGGCAAAAAATTACTGGTAAATTACCGTTTATGGCCTGAAGAGAAAAATGACAAAAAGAATTATGACAAGATAGGCTTACAGGTTTTTGATGAGAACATGAATAAACTGTGGGGTGGAGAATTTACTATGCCCTATACAGAACAGATCATGGACAATTCAGATTTTTCTGTTGATGGCAATGGTAATGCTTATATGCTTGCCAAAGTGTATGATTCAGATAAAAGAAGGGAAAAAGATAAAGAAACGGGCAAGCCTGGCTATCATTACGAGATCATGAAATTTATGAAAGGCAATAAAAAAATAATTACTGCAATTATTTCGCTGGATGATTATTTTATACACGAAACGTCTTTGATTGAAAACCTGCAGCATGAAATGATCATTGCCTGTACCTACAGTAAAAAAGCAAAGAGCAACGGAACCGATGGTGTATTCCTGGCGGCACTTGATCAGGATAATAAAATAGTAAAATATAAAAATGGTTATTATGAATTCCCGCTGGCCGACCTACAGAAATTCGAATCGGCCAGAACCAAAAGGAAAATGGAAAAAAAGGATGATTACGAAGCGCCAAATTTAGTAGTGCGTAATATTATGATAGAAAGCGATGGCAGTGTGATGATGGTACTGGAAGAATATTTTAAAGTTGTGACCAGAACAATGGACAGCAGAGGACAAACCAGAACATATACAACTTTTTATTATGAAGATATTATAGCTGGTAAAATTAATGCTTCCGGACAGTTTGAATGGCTGCGTAAAATACCTAAAAAGCAAAAGGGTTCCACCACCAGTTATACCTTCCAGGTTAATTACAACCTGCCCGGTACTATGGGCTTTAAGCTGATAAGCGATGCAACCGGTTATTATTTTTTATACCTCGATAATAAAAAGAATATGGATATAACCGAAGACGAGGTGCCTAAATACCACGTAGATGGGGCAGGTGGCCAGGTAGTAGTATCAAAATTAGATAATGCCGGTGTAATTACTAATAAAGTACTTTTGTTTGATACCAGGGAAGAAGAAGTACGGGTTTACCCGGCCAAATTTACCAGAATCAATGGCAACCAGTTTATTGGCAGGGCACAGGTTAAGAAGAATCGTTATCAACCCTTATTGATCACAGTAAATTAACCTATCGTAGATAATGCATCAAAGAGGAAAGGATTTCAGATTCTTTCTTCTTTTTTTTATTTTCCCAAATTTCAAAACTTTTTAAGAGGTGCTCTTCTATTTGTTCGACCCAGTTGAGGTAATCAATTTCTAATTCTCCTGCAGCAAGCTTATACCACAGACGTGAACAGTTATCTGTGTCTGTTGTTATCGTGTTTGCCTGCACACGCGACCTGGCTGCAAGTGCTGCACCAATCGCCAGTTGATGTCCGTTGATACCTGCAAGTTGCCATAAAGTTTTTAATTCAGTTTCCTTACAGCCGCCCACATAAGCAACCGCAATCCCGATCCCACGCCATAGCCCTGCCCGTCTGTTGACAGGAAAAGTTTCGATCATATTCTGTATCTTATTGATATCGGTTTTTGCCGTGTACCATATACTGCGGCCTACACCCTGGTCGTATATAGGCAATGCTGCAACAGGTAAATAATGTGGTAGCTGCAGGCTTAATACGGTATGCCGCCGCCTGAAACTTCCATCATAATAACCGCATCCATCAGCAATGCGGAAATACATGTGCGTATCCAGTTTTGCAAGGATTTCTAAAAAAGGAAGTCTTAATTTGGCTATTGCCCACCCCAGGCCTACGTAAACCTGGGCTTTATGAGGTAAGGCCCCACCATTAGCAAAAGCAAGCCAACCAGCCGGAAATGTACCGGCTTCAATATCTTTTATAGCTATGGCCATCGAAATGCTTTCAAAAGCAATGGAACGAAATTCGGGTTCTGTATTTTCCAGGTATTCAATTAATGCAGGCATATTGGCATGAGTAGCATAAAATAATTGAGTCTCTAAAAAAATATCCTTTATCCTTTCCGCGTTTGCTAAAGCTTTGTTCATATTGATTGAACAGGGTGGGTGGTATTAAACTTTGGCAAAGTCTGATACTTTGCCAAAGTTGTTTATTTAATTAATTATTCCGCTGCTGCCATTACGGTTTTCGGATAAAACCACATGGTGTCCACATCCTTTGATATCGCTTCGCCAGGGGCAATAGCTGCATCCGAATCGGTATCAAGCGTCATGGCTCCTTCTTTTTTACCCAGATTGATGGTATAAGGATTCACTTTGATATCAGGAGAAGTGTCATTAACCTGTGCACTTACCAGCCTGAAAATAGCAACGGCCAATTGTTCCAGCATGTTCATGTTCTTAGCGATCTGTTCAATGAGTGCTGCGGGCTCGTGCTGCACTTCTATATCTTCCTGGAATTTTCTCAAAGCTGACAGGTCAAAAGGATCTATATAACGGTTGGAAAATATCTTATTTTCATAAGGAAGCCATTCCAGGAAGAGGTCCTGCATTACTTTATGCAATTCACCGAATTTGCGCCCAAGGCCATTTTTTGATGCAAACAGCTCTTTCAATATCCTGATATTGGTAAAAGCTTTATTGGCAAATAAATGACATGGTATTGCCCAGTAGGTTGCCCAATCCCAGAATATTTTTATAACCATGATCTGGGTGTTACCCATCAACAGGTATTTATTTTGATAAACTGGTATCCAGGCCTCAACCAATGCCAGGTGGCATTGTTCATAAATGTTAACACGGCTTTCAATATCTTCTCCATCCAGGTCACGCAGGATCAGGTCGCTTAACCAGCTATTGTTCATCGCAATAAAATCGGTACCCGGGGAATATAACGGATCTAAAAAGGGGCCCGACTCGCCGCTTGTTCCCCAGCGATCTGTTGAATAAACCCTTTCTGTATTATGTGCATAATGTTTCAGAATTTTAAAATCCATTAAACCATCCCCTTCGCCCAAAGGCACAAGCATTTTATAAGCCAGCGGTTCATTTACCCGCATCCATTCAACTGCTTTTTCGTACGTATTGTACGTATCAAAAGGATGAACAGCCGGATCTGCAACAATACCGATACTGGTATTTTTTGAACCCAGCGGAATTACCCATAACCAATAGCCGCTGTCCATAAAATGCACGGTGCTTAAATAGCGCAGGCCGGGTTCAAGAAATCCTTTCCAGTCTTTATCATCTGTCCAGGTGTCAATATCAATAACGCCTTTCAACCTCCACCATACTGCATTGCTATGGTGCTCCATTGGTTTTTGAAATTGAAATTTACGTTTCAAAATACTTGCTCTGCCAGATGCATCGGCAACCCAGCGGCAGCTCACTTTTATTTCTTCACCATCTTTTATATAACTAACCGTATGCAGGTTAGCGGCATCAATATCAACACCCGAAACTTTGGCACCAATTACCAGATCGTTTCCTTTTTCCCGTGTAAGCTTCATCAGGTAATTTTCCAGCGTTCCCCTGTCAAGCTGGTGACTGGGCACTGGCAAACGCAGTCGTGGCCCAAGTTCTACCCGGCTGGTAATATCTTCCTTGGTATCATTTTTAAAGAAAAAACGTAGCCCATGTTTGGGTAGTTCAAATTCTTCCAGGTAGCCTTTCAGGTCTAAAACTTCTCTTAAATAATGTGTGCCCAGCTCAACGGTAGATTCGCCTACTTTGTGGGCAGCAGTTGAGGCTTCTGTTTCTCTTCTCTCTAAAACCAGTATAGAAATATCAGGCTTTGCATTTTTAAGTTGCAATGAAAGTGTAAGGCCTGCAAGGCCGCCGCCAAGAACTACTACATCATACTGATTGTTCATAAGTTAATTTTTAACGAATATAAAAATAAGGGAAAATGGGCTAATAAAATTTTAAAGGTGGTTGTAAAAAACCGGGGTTAGCCCGGTATCAAAGGTTCATTCAACAAAGGATTAAATAGAAGCTTCGCTATCGCTGCACTTCGTTTAATCCTTATATGTTGGTGGCTGGTGTTCTTGCTGTCAATTTGTTTCTAATTACTTGCTCTTTTCATGCTTACTGCTTTCAATTCTATAAATACTAAACAGCTAATTATTATGATTTCAGTTACAAAATAAGAAAATCCAATTATAGTAATATTGTCATAATAGACAACTAAAAGAATAGCAGTTAAGAGGCAGTATAATGTGTTTGCAACTGCAATAGTTTTTAAAAGTGGTCGCCAATTATGTTTTATAAAATAATAACAACAAATTGAAAAAGTAGCGAAAACACAAGCAATACCTGATAACAAATAGAGTGTCTTCCGAGGCATACCAAATCTTTCTTCAAAAAGTGATAGAATGGCCATTAAAATAAAAGCAGTAATTAATGCCCCTATACTGTCTATCAAAAAAAGTCTTTTTGAATTAGCGAATAATTTGTCAAATACTCTTTTTAAATTACAGGTCATTTTTTCGGCTAAGCTTTTTATTTATTAGTTGTTTTGAAAATTTTCATTGTTAGTATTTCAGGTGTTGCAAGTAAACGAGATGTTGCAAATGCTTCGCCCAAAAATTGTTTCCAATTGCTTTGGTTATAGCGTTGCTTAAATAGGTTATGAATTTGTTCGTATGTCATTATTCAATATTTCTGTTTGAAATTTGATTTTGAGCTATAGCAATTGCTTTATGAAGTTTGTCGAGCAAAACTTCTTTGGAGGGTAAGATGGTAAAATAATCGGCTACTTTAATATTGCTTTTGTGAAGTTGCAAGAGTTCGATGTGCTCGGGGCTTTTACCTGCACAAAGAATTAAACCAATGGGAGGGTTTTCTCCTTCTACGGATTCGTTTTTTTCGAGATAGCCGAGATAAAGCTCCATTTCGCCTTTATAGGCGGCATCAAACCCGCCTATTTTTAAATCAATAACCACTAATGATTTTAACCTGCGATGATAAAATAACAAATCAACGTAGTAATCTCTGCTATCAATTGTAATTCGTTTTTGACGGGACAAAAAAGCAAAATCATTTCCTAATTCAGTTATGAATCTTTGTAATTCGGCAATAATAGCCGATTCTAAATCTTTTTCTGAATAGGTGTCTTTCAAGCCTAAAAAATCAAGGAAATAAGGGTCCCTGAAAACTAAGTCAGGAGTTAATTGGTTTGTTTCATTAAGTAACTTCAATTCATTTTTTATAGTTTCTTCCGGTTTTTTGCTGATAGCCGTTCTTTCATATAACATAGAATTGATACGTTCCTGAAATGTTCTTACGCTCCATCTTTCTAATTTGCAGATTTCTATATAAAACATTCGTTTTACTTCGTCTTCAACAGGGATTAATATTTTGATGTGCGACCAACTCAATTTTCGTATCAGTGATACGACAATCTTTTCATCGGGAAAACCCTTTGCAAATTGCATCATTCTGCGCAAATTTTTCTCTGAAAACGCTGTTCCATATTCTTTAGATAATTGTCGCCACAGTGTAGCGACAATCTCTTTTCCGTATAGTTCAGTTCGGTGTTTACCTTCTACTTCATCATTAATTCGTTTGCCAATTTGCCAATAAAGCATACTCATGGTGGCGTTTACAGCTACTGCTACCTCCTGTTTGCTTTGCTTGATGAGGTTTTTTACTTCATCAACCAAATGGTTATTTACATTTGATAATTCCCTTTTCATAACTATTCAAAGGATTCTGAAATGATTAAAGCCGGTTTTTCAACTTTGGCTTTTTTGCCTTTTTGTGCATCACTCAAATCAACATTGTATTGTGCTGCAATTTTATCTATTTCGGCTATTGACAGGGCTAACGACCATTATTAAAATATATCTGTTGAATCAATATCGGAAAAGTCAGCTTATTTTTTCAACAACTTAAATACGTCTGTCAATAAACCTGATAATTTTTCTTCCGGCCTCCGGCATCTGCATTTTTTTAATTTCTTCTTCTGTTATGTATTTAATATGCGGACTAACCCTTAACCGGGCCTGCAGGTTTGCTCTTATCTTCCGGTTGGTTTCTTCGTCATATTTATCCGGCACAATATAAATGAGTACTTCATCGGTTCCCATTTCGTTGGATGATACTTCTGCAACATAATCAATCACGTTTTCCATTTCGTGCAACATATCAAAAAGTGCAGGCGGATATAAAGTGGTGCCTTTATATTTCAGCATTTGTTTTTTACGGCCCATCACCGGCGATAACCGTAAACTGTTTCGGCCGCAGGCGCAGGGCGTGTCATCATACACACATATATCGCCTGTCTTGTAACGCAGCAGGGGCATACCTTCTACGCCCAGCGTGGTAATGGTAACTTCGCCGGGTTCGCCGGGTGCAACTGCTTTGTTCATTTCATCCAGTAACTCAACAATCAACAAATCGGGTTGCAGGTGGCCGCCTTTACATTCGGTACATTCTGTAAAAGCCGTTTGCATTTCGGTAGAGGCGTAGGTAGAAAATAATTTTATATCCCAGGCATCTGTAATTTTTTTGCCTAGTGCATTTAAAGTAAAATCTGCATTGCGAATATTTTCGCCCACACAGATTGCTTTTTTAACTGTAGTGCTGTTTATATTAATGTTGTGTTCCTGTGCATAGCTGATTAGTTTAACGATGAAGGAAGGTACTGCAATGATGGCCGTAGGCTTCAGTCTTAATATTGTTTCCCATTGCAGCGAAGGCACGCCCGGCCCCAGCCTGATGATGCCTGCGCCCAGTTTTTGTAAGCCGGAATAATAAGCCATGCCGGCCATGAACTGCCGATCCAGCGTAAGCATAATTTGGTAAATATCATTTACAGAACCTTCGGTACTTACAAAAGATGCGTATTCATTACAGGCCAAACGGGCCAGATCATTTTCGGTAAGCATGATGGTTACCGGGTTGCCTAAAGTGCCGGAGGTAGAACTGTATTCAATAATTTTATTGCGGGGCACACATAAAAAATCTTCATTGCGTTGCTGCAGGTCTTCCTTAATGGTTACCGGTATCACAATCAGGTCTTCCATGGTTTTAATGCCTGATGGATTGAACCTAGCCTTGGAGAAAAACTCTTTATAAAAAGGAGAATGCTCATTCAGGTATGCAATGGTTTCCTGTAGTTTTATTTCCTGCAAGGTTATAATTTCTGCAGCGCTTAAAAAGGCTGCTTCGGGTGAGTAGTTCATTGAAAACAATTTTTACAAAATTGAATTTAGCTACAAAGATTCATTAGGACAAAAAAGAAAATTATTTATTCCCTTCGGGAATATTTTTTTGCCACAGATTGCACAGAAACACAGAAACTCGATTTGTATTTTTCCGTGCTTTAGTGCCTCAGTGGCAAATCAGATTTGCCGAAGGCAAAACCTGTATGTTTGTGGCAGTAATTTTTTTGCGAAGCAAAATAACCACTAAATTAACTTTCAATGATAACCATCGCACACGCCATGGTTTTAAGGTGAGATAGGGAAACGAAAATTTTTCCCAGCTTTAAATCAACAACCGTTGTTGCTGTAATGCCATGAAAACGAAATTCCGGTTTTCCTTCCTCATCGTTATAAATTTCAATTTCGTTGAATGCAGTTCCGCTTCGCCAGCCGGTGCCTAGTGCTTTTAAAAATGCCTCCTTGGCTGCAAAACGTGCTGCATAGTGTTCGTATTTAAAAGTTCTTGCTTCACAATATATAATTTCATCGGCAGAAAAAACCAGTTCTTTAAACCCAGCTTTCTTCTCCATTTTTTCAGCAACTCTTGCTACTTCTATTAAATCGGTTCCGATACCAAAAATCATTTTATCTTTTTTTTGAACCACATAGAACATAGGACACAGTAGTAAAACACATAGACTATGTGAAAACCTCTGTTTCTATGTTCTATGGGTTCCCTTACTTTTTATTAATCTTTTTTATCTGCTCCTTAATATGGTTTTCTTCTTTTTTTGTGGCAATAACTTTCGTTAAGGCAAGCTTATAGTTTTGCAAAGCCGCCGCATATTCTTTTTGTTTATACAGATAATCGCCGGCCAAAAGATACGCATTATAAAATTCAGGATTGCTGGCGACAAGATCAGTAGTATTTACAGTTCCTCCCTCCAGCATCTGCTGTTTAATGTTTCTGAAAGCCTCAAAGTTTTTATAGGCCGGGGACAATAAAAAAGAATCGGGGGCGATGGTTAAACTGCTGTCAGCAATTTCTTTGTTCTCCTTCATACCCTGCAGAGAAAAAATTTTTTTTAAATCGTACGCAACATATTGGCCCAGTTGCCAGGGCGATGTAGAAACCCAAACAATTAATTTTTTAGGTTCAAAAACAATTGAGTGATGAGCTATTAACTGGTTGATGGCTTTTTCGTTTCCCATACCAATGTTGGCACCGTTCAATCCTTTTTGATCACGAAGTATGTTGACAGTTTTTTGTACCGTGTTCTTACCATTTGCATTCAGCAGTTCCATCAATCTTTTGTACCGATAGGTGGAGGCACTTTCATTCTCTTGCTCCACATTCATTTTTGATTTGCCCAAACCATTGCTTTGAAAATGATTGGTGCAAACGATGAATTCTTTTTTAGGGTCATACACATCCAGGGCATCGGGTGTTTTCTCAATGATCACTGCTTTGTTATCTGCTGCAGAAGCCACCAAAAAAGATTCGGATACAAACATCTTTCTTGATTTAGCGATGGCAATTGCTTCCTGGATATTTTTTGCGTATTGTAAAATTTCTCTTGTAACAATAGAGACCGGCGTGGCAGAGCCTGTTGGCAGGTCGGTTTTAGCAGCATTGATGGTTACCGAAACTCCCTGGTCGTTCATACCACTTACGGCACCTATAAAGCCGCCCCAGGTAACCGTCATAAATTTGTGGCCTTTTGTTGGGTTGAAGAATGCCACAATTTTATCTTCGGCAAATTTATCGCCTACCCAAAAATCAAAATTTCGGCCAATGATCATCGTACTGTCTGCACTCATACTGCCCCAGGTACCAAAAGATGTGCAACCAACCAGGGCCAGATTTTGCACGGCATGGCCAATATCATGTGCGGCATGATAATTTAAAATGCGTTGGTAATTAGTACCCAGGTATTGGTATTTGGGAGATGCAGATTCTGATACGCCGTAAATTTCTTCCTTGTATTCCTCCGTAACATTTTTATTGAGCTTGCGGTTAAAAAACCCAATCAGGTATTTTAAATAATTCCTTTTAAATTTTGAAGGAACCAGTTTGGTTATCTGTTCAGCAAAATGATCTTCCTGTCTCACCACCAGTTCTTCGGTAAGTTTCCCATTTATAACACCACGCTCAAAAGCATCGCCTTCTACATACAATTCGTACAACCCGCTTTTACTATGGCGAAACCAATTATTTTTTATGGTGTAAAAACCATCGCCATGATTAGTTCGCTGTAATTGCAAACTACTCATGTCGGCAGGTTTTGGCGGATCTATATCCGATACCTGCACCAGGTACACAGCACCAATGAATAGTAAAATAAATATTACGGCAAGTACTCTTAAAGTCCGTCTTCCTGTTTTTTTCCAGTTAAGCATTTCTTATTTTTTCTATAATGTCATCATTCCCTAAAAA
>JBKJMZ010000001.1:0-4457 GCA_046596255.1 Ferruginibacter sp.
GGTGATGTAAATGGAGATGGATATGGAGATGTGCTTGTGGGGGCTTACGGTTATACCAATCCGCAATCGGAAGAAGGCAGGGCCTATCTTTTTTATGGTTCTTCCGCAGGTCTCGCTACTTCAGCTGCCTGGACTTATGAAAGTGATGGGGCCACAGGCATATTAGGCAGGACTTTGGCCGGTGCAGGTGACGTAAATGGTGATGGATATAGTGATATTATTATCGCCTCACCTCTATATAATGGCGGCCAGGTTGACGAAGGAAAAGTATTTCTTTTTTATGGCACAGCAACAATACCATCTTCAACTGCCAATTGGTCAAAGGAAGGTAATCAGGTTGGAGGATGGTTTGGTTTCGGGCTTGCCAGCCTTGGAGATGTAAATGGAGATGGATACAGCGATATTATAATTGGTGCACATAATTATGATGATGGGACATTAACAGATGAAGGCTGGGCATTTGCGTACTATGGCTCAGCAACAGGTTTGCCACCAACGCCAAATTGGACGAAAAAAGGTAATCAAATGAGTGCAGCTTTTGGTATCAGCGTAGCATCAGCCGGTGATGTAAACGGAGATGGTTTTAGTGATGCAGTAGTAGGAGCATATTTATATGATAATACACCAAGTGATGAAGGTGCTGCTTTTGTTTATTATGGTTCATTAACAGGGCTTTCTACAACTGCAAGCTGGACAGGTGAAAATAATATTGCCAATACACATTTTGGTTACTGTGTATCTTCAGCTGGTGATGTAAATGGAGATGGTTACAGTGATGTTTTAATTGGGGCAAAATTTTATAATAATAGCCAGGTTAATGAAGGGGCTTTATACACATATTATGGTTCATCAACAGGATTACCATCAACTGCAAATTGGTTTGTTGAAAGTAATGTAGCCAATACTTTACTTGGATTTAGTGTAGCATCGGCAGGTGATGTAAATGGCGATGGATACAGTGATGTGATTGGTGGTGCCCCTTATTATCCTAATCCGGATTTCCGTGAGGGCGGAGCCTTTGTTTATTATGGTAATAAAGGAACTGGCAAACGCAATAACCTCCGCTTATATAATACCGATTTGGTAACACCCATACAGAGAAGCAATTATTTAGTGCCAAATTTATTCGGTGCAGGCCTGTATTCAAAATCTCCTTTGGGCAGAGTAAAAGGTAAATTAGTTTGGGAAGTAAAAGCAAAGGGGTTGCCGTTTAGTGGAAACCCAATTACCAACAGTACTGCATTTTTTGGTAAACAGCCTTCGGTTTCCGATCTGGGAATTGCAGGCACCGAGTTGAAATATCAAGTGCAAAAACAAGGTATGCAAACTAAAATAAGGGTAAGGGTTGAGTACGATAAAGTAACTGCCATTACCGGGCAGATGTATGGCCCATGGCGTTATCCGACGGGATATACACAAGGAGCACATGGTATGAGTTCGATTCCATTGCCTATAACATTGATAAGCTTTAACGGGCAATTTATTAATACTGATGATGTACAATTACAATGGATAACTACCAATGAAATAAACATGCAAACATATTTTGTTGAAAGAAGTACCGATGGTATAAACTTTACTGCAGTAGGAGCGTTGCCTGCAACAGGCCAGGGCAGCAACAGAACCGATTATTCATTCACTGATAAAAATGTAAAAAACAATTTACTCTATTACCGTTTAAAATTGAAAGATAAAAGCGGTGAACTATCTTATACAAAAATCATCACACTCAGCAGGAGTAAAATAGTTAAAGATTTTATTGCACCCAATCCGGTTCAGCGGGGTAGCGATGCGGTATTAACTTTACGATCGATCATTGAGAAGAATTCAATAAGCCTCAATATTTTTAATCCATCAGGCCAACTTATTCTTTCAGAAAATAAAATATTGCAAAAGGGGAAAAATGAAATACCGCTTTCAACAAATAAATTATCCAAAGGAATTTATACAGTACATGTTTTGGGTGATAGTATAAAAGAAAACTATCGCTTGGTTATTCAGTAATTTTTTTAACCACAAAGTACACAAAGATGTACTAAGCAACACAAAGAAAGTTTTAGTGAACCTTGTGAATTACTTTGTGTCCCCTGTCTGCCGACAGGCAGGTTTGTGGTTATTTTTTTGTAGCATCATTTTGGCAAATGGGTCTGCTTAAATGCCTCTCCCAAATAATTAATTATATCTCCGGCAATCATGGCTTCCTGCGATAATTTTGCTGCAGCAAAATCGCCGCCCAATCCATGCAGGTAAACGCCTAATAAGCAAGTGTGCAAAGGGGAGTAGCCCTGTGCCAGCAAACCTGTCAGCACTCCGGTCAATACATCGCCACTGCCTGCTGTGGCCATACCTGCGTTGCCGGTGCTGTTGAAATAACCTCTTCCTTCGGGTGTACTTATAAAACTGTAATGTCCTTTTAAAATAATGTAGATATTGAGTTCTTTTGACTTATGCAAAGCTAATTGCAGTCTTTCAAAATCATTTGCCGTACTTCCCAATAATTTTTCAAATTCTTTTGGATGTGGTGTAAGTATTGAGCAAGGAGGAATTAATTTTAATAATTCAGGATGTTGCGCAATACTATTTAAAGCATCAGCATCAATTACCATTGGGTTATTTATTTTTTGAAAAATAGCTGTAAGTAATGTTACATGTGAAGGATGCATACCAATGCCGGGGCCAATTCCAACGGCATCATATTTTTCTATTCCGGGTGTTGGTAAAATATAATCTTCACCCGCAACAACACACAGGGCTTCCGGTACTGCTGTTTGTAAAATATCGTAACCACATTTTGGAATATAAGCAGTTAGTTTTCCTGCACCGCTTCGTAAACATGCATGTGATGATAATACAGCCGCACCCATCATTCCATAACTTCCGCACAGCAATGCAGCGTGGCCAAAATTTCCTTTGTGCGAAAATTTATTACGTGGTTTGTAAATAATTTTGATAATTTCATTATCAATTAATTCGTAAGCGGCCTTTTCTTTAGTTTCAAAATTTTTATCAAGCCCGATATGTAAAAGATGTACCTCGCCGCAATATTTTTCATTCTCCGGTAATAAAAAAGCAAGTTTATAATTTTGAAAGGAGAGGACATGGATAGCTTTAACAACAGTATTTCCCTTTGAGCTTTTATCAGCAAACAAACCCGTTGGCAGATCAATGGAAATTTTTACAGCAGTTTTGTTATTAATATAGGTTACCAATGATGCAGCAATTCCCTTCAATGGCTTATTTAATCCGCTGCCAAACAATGCATCAATGATAATATCAGTATTTTGTATTTCCGGAAAATCATTCGCAGACCTGATAAAATAAATATCGGTACTAATCAATTGAAGCCTTTGCAGGTTGATCTGAAAATCATCGGAACCCTTATTTCCAAACTCAGGAATGTAAACGGTAACGCTGCAGTTATTTTGTATAAGCAGCCTTGCAATGGCCAGTCCATCACCACCATTATTGCCATTGCCGCAAAATATGCGGAAATGATAGAGCCCTAAATTTTTCCCAATCAGCCATTTGTAACAGGCTGTGGAAGCCCTTTCCATGAGATCAATGGAAGTAATGGGTTCGTTAGCGATGGTGAAGGCATCCCATTTTTTTATTTGTGCCGCAGAAAAGATTTTCATATGTTAAGTTACAAAACAAATGATCTCCCTGGGACTTGCTGAAATTGAAGCCCCTGCAGCATACATAGTATCACTTTATAAAATATAAAGAAATGATACTATTGTAGCAGATCATTTGAATAAGCTATAGTAGGATGTCCCAAAATGCAGTCAAAAGTTCATTAAAAAAAATTGCTGCAATATTAATTCTCTTACTACGTTCATATGTAAGTTATTCCTTACTATCCATAATAATCATATGAAAAATTTTACAAAGATCTTTTGTATAACTATTCCGTTATTATTTACTGCGGGTTCCTCATTTTCCCAAACAAGTTGGAAAGGAACAACCAGTACAGCATGGACTACTGCTTCCAACTGGACAGCAGGGGTGCCTACTTCAGCAGTTGATGCCATTTTAGGAGATGCCAATTTTACCGGGCCCAACCAGCCGGCAATGAATAATGTTGGTAATTGTAAATCACTAACTATTGGAGGTACGATAAGTACAACACTCACCGCAAATAAGAACCTTTCTGTATCAGGTAATTTTCTTGTTAATATAAATGGAACTGTTAACCAGGGAAAGTCAACTATATCATTAACAGGTTCCTGGACAAATAATGGAACCTTTGCCTATACACATAATTTAGCACTGGTAGTTTTTTCGGGGGTTACTCAGTCTATTAACGGCTCTTCGGTAACAACATTCAGAAAGTTTTCAATAAGCACAAGTAGTACTTTAACCATGAATGTGAATTTTGCAGTTAATAATGTATTAACTGTTAATGGCACCATCAATCCTAATACTTCGCCATCCTATCTTGTTACTCCCGGTTCAAT
>JBKJMZ010000087.1:0-16175 GCA_046596255.1 Ferruginibacter sp.
ATGTACAGGTCAACCTGGTTCCAGTAATCACTTGCTTTACGGTTGCAGAAGGTTTGCTCATTATGCGGATCCATGTAACGTAGAAAATACCAGGAAGAACCGGCATAGCCGGGCATGGTGGAGGTTTCCCTCACCCCCTGCCCCTCTCCACTTTGTGGAGAGGAGTGACTAATTTCATTACCCTCTACATTTTTCTGCTTACTGTGACTGTCTGATTTTACAAGCACTTCTTTGATCTTCCTTATTACGTCTTCAGTGTTTTGTAAAACTTCATCATTCGTAAATCGTATTATTGTAAAACCAATTTCACTTAAGAGCCTGGTACGCTCCTCATCATAGATCTTTTGATCAGAGGTTTCGTGATATCCACCATCTACTTCAACAATTAACGCACTCTGTAAGCAAACAAAATCAGCAATGTATGATTCTATTGGATGTTGTCTTCTGAATTTTACATCCAGTTTATTATTACGTAGCTGTTGCCATAAAATATCTTCTGCTTCGGTATATTCCTTACGCATATGTTTAGCAAACTCATACTGTAATGGGGTTCCTATTGTATATTTTGGCACTAACGCTGCCCCCTTCGCTTCTTTCTTCGCAAAGGTCTTCCCGTCACCCTTCTCCACCCCGTGGAGAAGGGATGGGGATGAGGTCCACTCTCTCAAATTCGCCAACGGCCCTTCCCCTTCCGGCCCCGGGCCATACTTATCTACATGCGGTAATTCCAAAGGCAGTTCTTCTGCGTCCAATGGAATCGCTATTCCATCAGTCCATATTATGGGAAAAGGCTCACCCCAATATCTTTGCCGGCTAAAGCCTGCATCACGCATGCGGTAATTCACTTTCTTTTTACCAATACCCAACTCTTCAATTTTATTAATGGCAACTGTAATGGCATCTTTCATCAGCAGTCCATTCAAAAAATCGGAGTTCTCTAAAACAGCATCTTTTGTCGGGTTTGCTTCTTCTCCTCTATAATGTTTACCGATGATATTGGTGATTGGTATATTAAAATACTTTGCAAAAGCAAAATCACGCTGGTCGCCGCATGGTACAGCCATGATAGCGCCGGTACCATATCCTGCCAAAACATACTCTGCAATCCAGATGGGAATTTCTCTTCCATCAAAAGGATTGATGGCATAGGCACCGGTAAAACAACCGGTGATTGTCTTTGCTTCGGCAAGCCTTTCCCGTTCGCTTCTGCTTTTTACATACTGTAGGTATTTTTCAATCTCTCCAGTTTGATCTTTACTTGTAATTTGAGAAACCAGTTCATGCTCAGGTGCCAGCACCATAAAGTCAACTCCAAAAACGGTATCAGGTCTTGTGGTGTACACTCTCAATGTCAGAGTCTTACTCCCCTCTCCTTCAGGAGAGGGGCTGGGGGTGAGGTCGAAGTCCATTTCCGCTCCTTCACTCTTCCCAATCCAGTTCTTCTGCATTTCTTTCATGGCATCGCTAAACTCCACGGTCTCCAGCCCTTCCAGCAGCCTGTTGGCATAAGCTGTGATCCGCAAATACCACTGGCGCATTTTCTTTTTCTCTACCGGGTGGCCGCCACGCTCACTTACACCATTCACCACTTCATCATTGGCCAGCACGGTTCCCAATGCCGCACACCAATTCACTTCGCCATACTTACTGAAAGCAAGCCGACGGTTCATCAAAATCTCTTCCTGTTCTTTTTTGGAATATGCATTCCATTCATCAGCAGTAAAATGTTTTGATCCTTTTGTTTGGTATTTCTTTATAAGGTCATCAATGGGCCTGGCTTTTTTTTGTGTATTGCAGAAATAGCTGTTGAAAAGCTGTAAGAATATCCATTGTGTCCATTTATAAAATTTGGGGTCACTTGTTCTTACTTCCCTGTCCCAATCATAACAAAAGCCTATCTTATCTAATTGCGATTTAAAGGTTGCAATATTTTTTTCGGTAGTGGTTGCCGGGTGCTGGCCTGTTTCCAGTGCATACTGCTCGGCTGGCAAACCAAAACTATCAAAACCCATAGGGTGTAAAACATTATATCCATTTAATCTTTTATACCGGCTGTAAATATCGCTGGCAATATAACCCAGCGGGTGGCCCACATGCAGGCCTGCGCCGCTTGGATATGGGAACATATCCAGCACATAATACTTGGGCTTTGGAGATTCGTTGCTTACTTTATAAGCCCCGCTTTTTTTCCATGCTTCCTGCCAATGCGGCTCAATCTTTCTAAAGTCGTATTCCATTGTTTGTTCAATAATTTTCGGGTTTCTGATCCGTATTTTTAAAATCCTCTTTTCTCCAAACTGTGAAAGAAAAGTTATTTAAGTTTCAATCACCAATCAACATACATATTTATAAAAATAAATTGGGCGGGCAATCGTTTTGAAGAGAGCAAAAATACGGCAAAGCAGGTAAAATCCTTTATTTTTGCCACACTTGTAGGAACATACATTTCGGCGTGTTCATTACTTCTAATAAAATTAAAAAGAACACGCCACAGGCGTGCACTACAAAAATATAATTATGGCTCAATTCGGAAAAGCAAGCAGCAAACGGGGTAAACCAACATATGCATATGCCATTATTGGTGTATCGCTGGTTTTGTTCTTATTTGGTATAGTTGGTTGGTTTTTTTTAAATCTTCGTAAGACCGGTGATTATGTAAAGGAAAACATACAGGTACATGCCTGGCTTAATCCCAATGCACCAAAGAAGAAGATCGACAGCCTGCAAACCTATATCAGTTCCATCCCATACGCCAAGAATGTGCAGTATGTTACCAAAGAGATGGCCATGGAGCAATGGAACAAAGACAATGATACCACCTGGAAAAAATTCCTGGATGAGAATCCTTTGCCTGAAAGCATTGACTTTTATATTAAGGCGGAGTATGTACAAAAGGATAGCCTGGATGCACTTTCCATTAACCTGCTAGACCGCTTCCCCGGGCTGATCAAAGAATTCCAGTTCCCTACAGAGACCATAACACAGGTAAGCAAGTTTGTAAAAACTGCGGCATATATCTTTTTAGGTGCCGCCATAGTATTAACCATATTAGTGGTTTTTTCCATTGATAATACCATCAGGCTGGCCATGTACAGCAACCGTTTCTTAATAAAAACCATGCAGATGGTGGGCGCCACCCGATGGTTCATTGCCAAACCTATAAACATGCGGGCCATCATCAATGGGCTCATCGCCTCAGGCATTGCTATTGTGGCCGTCTGGTTCACCGTGATGCTTATAGAATCCTTTGCACCAAGTTTTAAGGTACTCAAAGATAATACCAGTATGATCTTCCTGTTCCTGGCCATCATTGTTTTAGGTATTGGTATCACCTTGATAAGTACCCATCGCTCGGTAATTAAATACCTGCGCATGAAATTGGATGATTTATATTAATTTGCAGCTTCAATTAAATTAAAATGGCTAAAACTACAAGACAGGTAAAAGCAACTACAGTCAGCACACCATTATTCGGTAAAGAGAATTATATGTGGATGGCGATAGGTTTAGGAGTATTGGCATTGGGCTTTTTTTTAATGGCCGGTGGCAAAAGCAGCGACCCAAAAGTTTTTAATGCAGACGAGGTATATAGCCCTATTCGTATCACCGTTGCCCCCATCCTCATCATTGCAGGTTTTGTTATCGAGATCTTTGCAATAATGAAAAAGTCGAAGACCAATTAATAAATAAAAAATTGCCTGCCGGTAGCTGGGTAAAAAGTAAAATATAGCGGAGTTAGCACTTCGCTTTTTTCTTGTAAAGTAACGATATGAATACAATACAAAGCATCATTATTGCTATTGTGGAAGGGCTGACAGAGTTCTTACCAATTTCATCCACGGCACATATGATTTTTACCAGCTCATTATTTGGCATACAAAAAGAAGAGTTTGTAAAGATGTTCCAGGTTTCTATACAATTTGGAGCTATCCTGGCAGTGGTGGTTTTGTATTGGAGAAAGTTTTTCGATTTTAAAAATATCAGTTTTTATATTAAGCTCATATTAGGCGTTATACCGGCACTTGTATTTGGACTACTGTTTGATGATAAAATTGAATCAGTACTGGAAAAACCATTACCAATTGCTTTAGTGTTAATTGCCGGTGGCGTTATTCTTTTGTTTATTGATAAATTTTTTAAAAGACCTACTGTTCACTCTGAAAAGGAGATCAGTATTATCCAGGCTGTTAAAATCGGTTTTTGGCAATGCCTTGCCATGATGCCGGGGGTTAGCCGCAGCGCAGCATCGATCATTGGGGGAATGCAGCAAAAGCTAACCCGTAACGCAGCAGCAGAATTCTCATTCTTTTTAGCTGTACCAACCATGTTAGCCGTAAGTGTATACTCCGTTTTTTTGAAAGAATGGGAAGTAAAAGGTCTTAAGCAAAAAGGTTATGAAATGATATTGGCAACTTCTGAAAATATAAAAATGTTTGCCATCGGGAATATAGTCGCTTTTGTGGTTGCACTACTTGCTATTAAATTTTTCATAGGTTTTTTAAAAAAATACGGCTTCAAAGTGTGGGGATATTACAGGATCATCGTAGGCATTCTATTGCTAATACTAATATACACCGGCTATATAAAAGCATAAAATACCCAAAGCAGGGTATATTATTTTTTGAGGTTTAAAGTAACTATGCATTCTTAACCAAAAAAACAGCCATGAAACTGATCAAACCAATCCTGATAATCTGTATCCTTGCACTGGGCATTATGTCCTGTAAAAACTATGGGAAAGAATATAAACTTAGTAAAATGCACAACGTGTATTACAAAGGTGAAGGTGTAGATGAAGCCCATGCAAAAAAATTAGCCGAGTATCTAAAAACGCAGCAATATTTCCAGGACAGTATAACTTCTACTGTACAACTGGTAAAAGTAAAAGATACCTTCAACATAAATTTTGTAGTGGATGAAACGAAGATCACCCCGGGCTATGAAAAAAATTTTTTACTGTTCGGAGGTTTTATCTCCGAAGCTGTTTTTAATAAAGCGCCCGTTACCATACAACTTACCAACAATAAATTAGAGCCTTTTAAAAACCTTGGATTTGCAATGCCTGTTTCTTAAGAATGAACATGCTATTGCTAACTGCTTATTCAATAGATCCACGTACCCCTGCTGCAAAGTGGGGGTCTTTTTTGTAGTTTATAACCCGTTATTTAGTATTTTCAACCATCCTTAATAATAACACATGCAGACTGCCTCCAAAAAAGTAATTAATGGATGGGCCATGTATGACTGGGCCAACTCTGTTTACAACCTGGTCATCACCACTACATTCTTCCCCATATATTTTACGGAGATCTCCAAAGCCGAGCCTTTTAATGGGACGGTAACTTTTTTAGGAAGATCATTTGTGAATACAGCACTTTATAATTATGCGCTAGCGGCAGCTTATTTACTGGTTGCTTTCACTTTACCCATACTTTCTTCCATTGCCGATTATAAAGGAAACAAAAAACGTTTCATGCAGGTATTTTGTTTTGTAGGTGCATTGGCCTGCAGCTCCCTATATTTTTTTGACAAGGACCATTTTTCCATGGGAGTGATCTTCATGATGATTGCTGCGTATGGTTTTTACGGCAGCCTGGTTTTTTATAATTCTTACTTACCCGAGATCGCTGCAGAAAAGGACCGTGACCGTATTAGCGCCCGTGGGTTTTCATTTGGTTATGTTGGCAGTGTCATTATGCAGCTTGTTGGCTTTGCACTGGTATTGTTCTGGGATAAAATTCCATTTTTAAAAGATGAAGGCGGGGCAGTAAGGCTTACCTTTTTATTAGTAGGCATCTGGTGGTTTGGCTTTGCTCAAATACCATTCAGGAGACTGCCACCCGGTAGAGCAGCAGTTGCCAATGGTGAAAATAAGAATGTATTCACCGGTGGATTTTTAGAATTAAAAAAAGTTTTCAAACAATTGATAAAGCTCCCCGTTTTAAAGCGCTTTTTAATAGCCTGTTTCTTTTATAATATGGGTGTACAAACCGTAATGCTGGCAGCTACTAATTTTGGGAGTAAGGTTTTAAACCTCCCCTCTACTAACCTGATACTTGCCGTAGTTACTATTCAGCTGGTAGCTATAATCGGTGCATTTGTAATGTCGAGGCTTTCAGGTAAGTTTGGTAACATCCCCGTATTGATAGGTGTTGTTATATTTTGGATATTCATTTGCATTGCCGGATATATGATGCAGACCGAGTCTCATTTTTATGCATTGGCTGTTGCAGTAGGTTTGGTAATGGGAGGCATACAATCATTAAGCCGGTCAACCTATTCTAAATTGATGCCTGTCACAAAAGATACTGCATCATTTTTCAGCTTTTACGATGTAACAGAAAAGATAGCGATCGTTATCGGGCTTTCTTCCTTCGGATATATTGAAGAACTTACCGGCAGTATGCGGAATTCTGTACTTGCCCTCATGGTATTTTTCGCACTGGGTTTGGTATTTTTGTTTTATGCATTGAGCAGTTATAAAAGACCACACAATTAAAACAAGATGAAGCTTTACACAATTAACACAGGTTATTTTAAACTGGACGGCGGTGCCATGTTTGGCGTGGTGCCAAAAAGCATTTGGAATAAGCTTAACCCTGCTGATGATAATAACATGTGCAGTTGGGCACTGCGATGTTTATTGATTGAAGATGAAGGAAAACTCATCCTGGTTGATAATGGCATGGGAGATAAGCAGGATGCAAAATTCTTTGGCCATTATTATTTGCATGGAGATGATACACTGGATAAGTCCCTGGCAAAACATGGTTTTAGCAGGGATGATATTACCGACGTCTTTCTATCACACCTCCATTTTGATCACTGCGGAGGAAGTATTGTAAGGGATGGAGACCTCCCTACCGGACAGGCAGGTAAATTGATACCTGCATTTAAAAATGCAACTTACTGGAGCAATGAGCATCATTGGAAATGGGCTACAGAACCAAATGCACGGGAAAAAGCAAGCTTTTTAAAAGAGAATATTATACCCATCCAGGAAAGCGGCCAATTGAAATTCTTTAACGTGAATAGTGAGTCTTCAGGCGTGAGTACTGGTGTCACAGAAACCTCTCCACTCACGACTCACGACTCACGACTCATACCTGGTCTTTCTTTTTTTACAGTAAACGGCCATACAGATTCCATGATGCTGCCTAAAATAAATTATAAAGGCAGAACGATAGTATTCATGGCGGACCTTTTACCATCTGCAGCGCATATCCCCTTGCCTTATGTAATGGCATACGATATGTTCCCGTTTAAAACTTTAAATGAGAAGAGATCATTTTTGACAGAAGCACAACAAAACGATTATGTTTTATTCTTTGAGCATGACCCATTGATTGAATGCTGTAATCTGCAAATGACAGAAAAAGGAATTAAATTAAAAGATAGTTTTACCTTGTCGGAGCTGTAAGATCTACCTTGTTCCAATATAAGAAGTGAGGGGGTGGCGGAGATTCTTATAACTCATCATATCCACTTTAATACTTCCAACAGCTATGGGGCTTTCCACCCTCAGCAATAAATGATTGGGATCATCACTCAGCCAGGCTGTCATTTTTTCGCCCCCTTCAAAAATAGTTCCTTTAACCAGCAGCGGCCTTATCTTTATTGCATTGAACTTACCATAGCGGGTCTTGATCTTTTCCTTACCCATATAGCGGATATATAAATGATACACCTCGTCATCCAGAAACATATCGAAGGGTATCTTATCATTTACTTTATACTTATCAAAATTGATATTTCGGGCATAATAAACAGCACTCACTACATCCTGTATACAATCTGTAACTTTGTATACCCCATTGGTGCTTACAGCAGTATTTGCACTCTGGTTAAAAGTTACATTGTTGTATTTTTTGTAACCCCCCTCATCAACATTGCGTACAAATTTATAAGGTAACAGGGTTGACGTATCTACATAACTTTCATACTTGTCACGCACTTTAAAGAAATTATCAAAAAATGAATAGGTTGTACCTGTACCTATAAAATGATAAACAGGTTTTCCGTTATACCTTTCAAGGGTAGAGCTAAATACCGCTTCGCCTGCACCAACATACATCCCCATGGTATTGTAAAAAACTTTCATCTTAACTTCTTCTGTTGCTTTAAAGGCAGTATTCCTCGCCTTACAGGTGTCGTCATACACAGGTGTAAAGCTTAAAAGGCTCAATGCAATAACAAACAAAGCCGGTTTAAAGTAACTGATCATTTTTCTTTTTTTATTTTAATTCCTAAAATTAATAAACTCCCGATTAATGCCGGTATAAAAAGGTTAACAAACCATATACCGAAAGTTGCTGTAAGTATCCCGATGGTATTACTGCTGTACGCAAATAATGCTTTTGCAACGGTACCACGTATACCCAATTCTGCAATTGCAATTGACGGAATGATCGTCAATACCCAAAACATTACAGTTACTATCCAAAAGCCGGTCAACACATTTTGCTCTACATGTAGCAATTGTAGCATAAAGATGTATTGGAAAACGAAAATTACATACCGCAAGAATGAGATAGAGAGTAGTCTTAACAAAATTTTCGCATCAATTGCTTCTAAAACGTTAATGTATTTTGAGAAACGGTCAGCGTATGGTATTTTTTCCAGAAATCGAACTAACCAGTACAATCGGAAAAAGAAAAAAATAAAGATCAATGTGCAGAGCATACTGCTAAAAAAAAAAATCCGGGTCCAGGATATATGCAGGTTCATCAAAGTTGCGGTGCCATCCCAGTTAAATAAAAAATAGGCCAAACCCAGGGTACCCATTAACATCGTTATGATCAACTGTGCCATGCCACCTGCCATGGAAAGTGTTACTGCTTTTAACCTGTTCCCTTCATTTACAAAAAGAATACGGCCGCCATATTCGCCAATACGGTTTGGTGTGTTTAAAGAAAGCGTTACGCCTGATAAAACAGATTTATAAGCAGTGATAAAACTCATCGGTTGCACAGGCTGCATAAGCAATTGCCATTTCCTGGCTTCCATACCCCAGTTTACAAAAACAAATAAAATCACCACCCAGAATTTCCACGCATGCGCACCAAAGGGCATAGCTTTTATTAAAGCAATTGATGCATCAATATCAGGCTGTGCCTTTACCTGTACATATAAGGAGTACAGCAACCAGGCAGCCAATAAGGGGCCAACAACCCATTTGATTAATATTTTGATACTTTTGTTCAATACACAATGTTAGTTTAATTAATACTAAGTATTATAAAGCTCAAATGATTGAGGTAGTAAGGATAAAAAATTAATGCCTTTGCAAAAAAAAACAAATATTATTTTAGGGATAGACCCGGGCACGATCATAATGGGTTATGGCCTCGTAAAAGTTGATGGTAATAAAATATCGCTGCTTGAAATGGGCGTATTGCAGCCGGGCAAAATCAAAGACGGCTATCAAAAACTTCAACTCATTTTTAATACCGTGAGCGGCCTTATTACCAAATACCAACCCGATACATTTGCTATTGAAGCTCCCTTTTTTGGCAAGAACGTACAAAGCATGCTGAAACTGGGAAGAGCACAGGGTGTTGCCATTGCAGCGGCCATGCGTCATGGATTGGATGTAACCGAGTACTCCCCGAAAAAAGTGAAACAGTCTGTAACAGGTAATGGTAATGCTGCCAAAGAACAGGTAATGAAAATGCTGCAGCATATACTTGGATTTACCGAGGAACCCAAACATTTTGATGCTACCGATGCACTGGCAGTAGCAGTATGTCATTATTTTCAACAGAATACCACTTTACCCGGAACAGGCAAAAAAGTTACTGACTGGAAAGATTTCATGGCAAAAAATCCAGGAAAAGTTAAGATACAGAAATAGCGATCGTATTGCTTAACCTGCCATTAACAAAACTTAAACTGCGTCAGGTTAATTTCATAAACTATTTAAGAACAGCAGATGGTAATTCGCTCAAAGACATTGAGATTGGTGATATTGATCAGTACGGTACTGATCACTATCATTGTGGCAATACAGTTGGTTTGGCTACAAAAGGTTTACCTGTACGAGGAAAAGCAATTCAATATCAATGTTTCAAAAAGCATCCGCAGCCTGTATACCGATATGGAACTGGTGAATGATGCAACAGACAATGTGCAGAAGGTTATTGAGAATGTAAATCCCGATGTATACCTTTTCAAAATTGATTGTAGCCCAAACCTTGAACAGTTATGGGTTAATATAAAAGGAGAGCTTACAGACTTTGATGTGTATACCGACTGCCGGGTAGCCATTTATGATACTGCTCAAAAAAAATATACTGCAGAGCAATATATAGATCTCCCAGATTCTTATTTTCCGTCTGATAAGGAAAATGAGCTTAATTCTTACGAACGGGATTACCCTTACATCGCCCTGCATTTCCCCCACAGGGGCCAATATATCATGAAGCAGATGATCTTCTGGATCGCTTCAAGCGGTTTTTTATTATTGATATTAATCGGCTTTGGATTCAGCATCTTTTATCTCTACAGGCAAAAATTCTTCAATGAAACCCAAAAGGATTTTGTGAATAATTTTACGCATGAGTTTAAAACACCGCTTGCTGTAATCAAAATTGCAGCCGAGGTGTTGCAGCAAAAGAATATTATTGAAAAACCGGATAAGCTCAACAATTATGCAGGTATTATCAATGAACAGACATCCCATCTTCAGTCGCAGGTACAAAGGCTTCTGGAGATTGCTTACACAGACAGGACCCGACTGCCTCTTGAGAAAGAAAGATTTGATGTAAACCTGCTACTCAAAGAATCCATTAATGACCTGCAGCCATTGATCGAACAGAAGAATGCTGTTGTAAGAACACGGTTTTCGACCGGCGAAGCCACAATCAATGCTGATAAGCCTTACCTGAGGTTATGCTTTGTGAATCTTATTGAAAATGCGATCAAGTATGCCAATACTCCCGAGATCCTGATCAGCACTGAAACGGAAGGCAATTATATTTACATTGCTGTAAAAGACAATGGCATAGGTATTGCAACTGAACACAAGAAGAAAATATATGACCGCTTTTTCAGGATCACAGATGGAGAGTTACATACCAGTAAAGGTTTTGGCCTTGGTTTAAATTTTGTGAAAAAGGTCATTGATACCCACAATGGTAAAATTGAAGTATCAAGCGAACCTGGAAAAGGAAGTACTTTTACGATCAAATTACCCCGTAGTTAAACCGATCATATGTCAAAAGGAAAAGTATTACTGGCCGAAGATGATCTGGCACTTGGCTTTGTAATTAAAGACTCATTGCAGGAAGCCGGCTTTGAAGTATCGCATTGCCCCGATGGAGAGGTTGCCTGGCAGCAGTTTCAAAAAAGGGAATTTGATATATGCCTGCTCGATATCAATATGCCCGTGCGGGATGGGTTTTCGCTGGCAAAGAAAATAAGGGGGTTAAGTGATGTGGTGCCCATCATTTTTTTAACTGCCAAAAGTTTACAGGAAGATAAGGTAAAGGGGTTTCAATCAGGTGCTGATGATTACATCACCAAACCATTCAGTATTGAAGAGCTGCTCTTAAGGATGGAAGTTTTTTTACGCCGCACAAAAAAATTACAGGCAGATACAGAAGAAGTTTACCAACTGGGTAAGTTGAAGTTTGTAGTAAATGAATTAAAGATCTACAACGGCAAAGAAGTAATTACGCTCACACAAAAAGAATCGGACCTGCTACGCTTTTTTGCCCAGCATGAGAACAAGGTTTTGAAAAGAGATGAAGTGCTGCTGAATGTCTGGGGTAAGGATGATTATTTTTTAGGGCGCAGCATGGATGTGTTCATTACCAAGCTTCGCAAGCATTTTAAGGCCGACCCATCTATCGTACTAGAAACCATTCATGGTGTAGGTTTCAGGCTACTGGTTCAGTAAACTCATAAATGTGCAAGGATCTTTTGCTGTGTACTTTTTAACTGCTCATTTGTAGGATCAAGTTTAGGCCGGGTAAAGTTCAGATCGTTAGCAGCATTAATAGGAATTAAATGCATATGAGCATGGGGCACTTCCAGCCCGATAACACTGATACCACATCTTTTACAATCAAATGCTTTTTCAATAGCATGTGCTATAGGTTTGGCAAACACAAGCATTTCAGCCAGGTAATCATCAGGCACATCAAAGATCTTGTTTACTTCTATCCTGGGCACTACCAGTACATGGCCTGTTACAAGCGGCTCTATATCTAAAAAAGCAATGAATTTGTCACTCTCTGCAATTTTGTGGCAGGGTATCTCGCCGTTAATGATCTTAGTAAAGACTGACATAAAAATATTTTTGATAAAGATACGGCACAAAAAAATTCCGTCCCGCAAGCTTGCAGGACGGATTCAAAAAATTAATGTTTACATATTTACAGCTCTATCTTTTCAACTTTGAATTTTAGAACACCCGCAGGTACCTGTACCTCTACCAGGTCGCCAATAACTTTTCCCAACAGGCTATGCCCTATGGGAGAGGTAACGGATATCTTGCCTTCCTTAAGGTTAGCCTCGTTCTCAGATACGATCTTATAAGTTACCTGTTTCCTGGTACTTAGGTTGGTTAAGGTCACTTTTGTAAGTATCGACACTTTACTTGTGTCAATATTGTTCTCATCTAAAATGCGTGCATTAGCAATAACGCCTTCAAGGTGCTTTATTTTTGCTTCCAGCATGCCTTGTGCTTCTTTGGCAGCATCATATTCTGCATTTTCTTTCAGGTCGCCCTTTTCCCTTGCTTCAGCAATAGCATTACTGGCTGCAGGCCTTTCAATACCCTTCATGTGCTGCAACTCCTCTTTTAACCTTTCAAAAGTTTCCGCTGTAACATAGTTTGTTGCATTCATAAAATTCAGTTTAAACAAATAAAAAAAATACAACGCCTCAGATAGCCTAAGGCGTTGCATGTATTACAAAAGTAGTAAAAATTTTAAATTTCCAGCTTTTCTATGATAACTGTACTCATTTTGTAAAAAGCCTCTTCAGAATACCCCGCTGTATGTGGGGTTATGAGCACATTAGGCTTACTGGTAAGAAAATTTATTTCCTGCTGTTGTATATTGGTAAGGCCCTGTAAGTTTTCATTTTCCAACACATCCAGTGCCGCCCCGGCGATCATATTTGTTTGAAGTGCCTGTACCAGGGCCGATGTTTTAACAACTTCACCCCTGGAAGTATTAATGATAAATGGCTTTTGTTTGAGTGCATTGAAAAAAGTTTCATCAGCCATATACCTGGTCTCCCGGGTCAGCGGCACATGAAAACTGATCACATCTGCATATTTGCATACCTGGTCGAGATTAGCTTCTTTTATATAGCCCCCGCCAAAACCATATTTGGCGTTATCACAAGCAAGTATGGTTACATCAAAGGAAGACAGTAACCGGGCAAAAGTGCTTCCCGTATTTCCGTAGCCTATGATACCAACTGTTTTTCCTTTTAGTTCGGTTCCCCTGTTTTGATCCCGGATCCATAAACCATTCTTAACTTCCTCAAAACTGCTGCTGATCTTATTTTGAAGATTGAGCAGCATACCCAATGCATGTTCAGCAACGGCATTACGGTTACCTTCGGGGCTACTTACACATTTTATTCCTTTAGTTTCCGCATAAGCCACATCGATCAATTCCATGCCGCTGCCCAGTCTGCCTATCCATTTTAATTGTATGGCTTTATCTAAAATCCCTTTGTCGATCTTTATACGGGTGGTAACAATAATGCCTTCAGTTTTTTCAATGATGTTATTTAATTCATCATAAGTAATTTCAGGAAGGTACAGTACTGTAAATCCTTTTTTTTGAAAAGTTGTAATGAGTTCTTCGTGAACTTTAGCTGTTATTATCACAAATTTTTCTATACTCATTTTACAGCGATCATGCTTATTTCTACATTAACATTCTTGGGTAGGCCTTTAACAGCAACTGTTTCCCTGGCGGGATACTCGGCAGCAAAATAACTCCCATACACTTCGTTAACCGGGGCAAACAATTGCATATCACTCAGGAAGATCGTGGTTTTTACCACATTACTAAAATCCATACCGGCTTCAGTAAGTATAGCATTCAGGTTTTTCATCACCTGGTGTGCCTCTGCTTCAGTGTCTTCATTTGCCAGGTCTGATGTTCCAGGTATTAAACATATCTGGCCGGAAATAAAAAGCATATCTCCACTTAATACTGCCTGGTTATAGGGGCCAATGGGAGCCGGGGCATTTGCCGTGTTAATTATCTTTTTCATCTTTATTTTAATTTAATTAGCGAATTGCAAATATATCTTTTATCAACCACCTATTTTTGTAAAAAAATTGATATGCAGATCGTTGTGGCAGCATCAGATGAACAATGGGCAGCACTGACAGCGGGGAGGCCGGGTGTAAACTGGCACCGGGTAGATAGTCCGGCAGAATTTCTTCTTCAGGAAGATGCAGTTGCATTTTTTAGTTTACAGGAATCCGAAATTGAAGGTGGCTACGATTCCATAAAAAAGCCCCTTATTATTAACTCCGTGGTAAAAACATTAGCTGAATTAAATGCCCCTGCACATGTTTTGAGGATCAATGGCTGGGAAACTTTTTTAAGCAATCCTGTTTGGGAAATTGCAGGTGTAGTAAATAATGATATATCGAATATATTCTCCTTGCTCAATATCAGGATCAATGCAGTAAGTGATGAACCGGGTTTTATAGCTGCAAGAATTATTTCAATGATCATTAATGAAGCTTATTTTGCAATTGAAGATCATGTAAGCAGCAAAGCTGAAATAGATACGGCTATGAAACTGGGTACTAATTACCCGCATGGACCTTTTGAATGGGCAGCGCTCATCGGAAAAAAGCATATCCTGGAATTATTGGAAGCACTGCATACAACAGATACCCGTTATAAACCCTCCGCAACACTTGTTAAAGAAGTTGCAGAAAATAATTTATGAGCCTCATTTTAAATATAGATACAACTCTAGAGAATGCACAGGTCTGTTTTGCAGAAAATGGCATTGTATTAAGTGCATTAACCAACAACAGTCAAAAAGACCATGCTTCTTTTTTGCAGCAGGCCGTTCAGCAGTTAATTAAAACCACCGGTATTGAGCTAAAAAATATTGATGCTGTTGCTGTTGCTTCCGGGCCGGGTTCTTATACAGGGTTAAGAGTTGGTATGGCCAGTTCCAAAGGCTTGTGTTATGCACTAAAAAAACCATTGATCGCATTAAGTACACTTGAAATAATAACCGTGTCAGCTTTGGAAGAGTTTGAAGAAAAAAATGAGGATATATTATTTTGCCCCATGATAGATGCCCGAAGGCTGGAAGTATTTACTGCGGTTTACAATAAAGACCTTACTCTTTTACTTTCCCCTTGTGCATTGGTTTTAAATGAAAGTTCTTTTGAAGAATTAATTTCAAAAAGCAAGATCCTGTTCTTTGGAAATGGATCAGAAAAATGGAAGACCATTTGCAATCATCCAAATGCTATATTTCAAAAACTAATTAACCAGTCATCAGGCATGGCCAAACATGCACATCTTTTCTTCTCCAACGGGCTTTTTGCTGACCTTGCCTATACCGAACCCTTCTATATCAAAGACTTTCAATCAGTTATTACAAAATAAAATTATAATTAAAAGAAATGTTATTTGGACCGTTTTGGCGGGTTGCATAAACATTTAATAGTATATTTGTATTGTTCAAACATTGTTCAAGCATTTAAAATTTAATCCTTATGATTGTTGCGTCTCAAACACGAGAGCAGGATACATTAAGCCCTGCCACAAACTCAACCGATTCTTCCATTAATGTAGATTACCAGGCACTAAAAAAAGCAGCCTTGGTTTTGCGTGCTTTAAATCACAAACTTCGTCAGCAATTGTTGAAGTTAATTGAGGAAGAAAAAAAGATTACTGTTACAGAAATTTACGTTCGCTTACGTTTGGAACAGTCAGTTGCTTCACAGCATCTTGCTATATTACGTAAAGCAGGTATTGTAAATACGGAACGTGATGGAAAATTTATTTTCTATACTGTTAATTGCTTATGCAACTATACATCTTCATTTGTTAATAACGTTTTATTAGGATATATTATTTCATCTTATAGATAAATGATTGAAATTCTTTTATATAGAAAGGCCCGCTATAAACCAGATCTGCAAATTTTTTTTTCAGAAACAGGTTATT
>JBKJMZ010000204.1:0-6304 GCA_046596255.1 Ferruginibacter sp.
CTATCATGGTTTCAGGGCCAAAGACAAAACTTTCAATTCGGCCATGAAAACAGATTATGATGAAAGTATCGGCTTAATAAAAATTATTTCGCAGGATATTGGCAGGGTTGTTTTAAATCTTATTACCAATGCCTTTTATGTGGTTAACGAAAAGAAAAAAGGCTGTCAGGCTGAGCCTGCCCAATCCGGGCAAAACTATGAACCCGTTGTTTCTGTCAGTACAAAAAAAATGGAAGACCGTATTGAAATAAAAGTTAGAGACAACGGAAACGGCATTCCACAAAAAGTATTGGATAAAATATTTCAACCCTTCTTTACCACCAAACCTACCGGGCAGGGAACGGGATTGGGGTTGAGTTTGAGTTATGATATTGTAAAAGCGCATGGCGGAGAGTTAAAGGTGGAAACTAAAGAAGGGGAAGGGACTGAGTTTGTTATTTTATTGCCGTTATAAGATGTGTCGTGCCGCTACCACTAGGAATTTCCGGTTTTACTTACTCCGGAATAAATTCCGGAGTGATAAAATAAAACCGAGCCTACAGCTCTGGTGCAAAACACTGGAAAATATATCATAATAATCCAGTGGCGTAGCTACGGTACAATTTTATTACTATGGACTTCAGTCCATAGTAAACAAACTAAGTCCCGTAGGGACGATACATATAAAACAAAACCAATGGCCAACTCATACTCACAAATCTACCTACAGGCTGTCTTTGCTGTAAAGTATAGAGCAGCGGTGTTGGATAAAACATGGCGAAGTAAAGTACAGGGTGTAATCGGCAACCTGATCAATGAAACCGGCTGCAAAACAATTATCGTAAACGGTATGGAAGACCACATGCACTGCTTTATCGGATTAAAGCCAGTGGTAGCAGTATCAGAACTAATGAAAATCGTAAAAGCAAAATCATCCAAATATATCAATGACCATAAGTTAACGAAAGATAGGTTTGAGTGGCAGCCGGGTTATGGCGTGTTTTCATACAGGCAAAGAGATATTGACCAGATATACAACTATGTAAAAAACCAGGAAGCGCATCACCAAAAACAATCATTCAAAGATGAGTATCTTGAATTATTAAATGAGTTTGAAGTAGCGTATGATGAACAATATCTTTTTCAGGAATTAATATAAATAAATGTCAGATAAAATCTTTCAACCCCCGTCCGACCGGGTCATCCGGGCGGGCTTTTTCACTACCAAGGCCGCCTGGCAAGGCACAGGATTAGGATTGAGTTTGAGTTACTATATTGTAAAAGCACATGGAGGAGTGTTAAAAGTTGAAACCAAAGAAGGCGAAGGAACAGCTTTCATTATTTCACTACCAATTAATAACAGTCAATGAAACTGACAAAAAAAATAGAACAGGAAATTAAGACCTTAATGAATGACTATTGGAATTCATATCTTAATGGTAACATTGAACATTGGGCCAGTTACCTGGTAGATGATTACCGGAATATTGGCGGTACAGAGGAAGAGATATGGCATAGCAAAAAAGAGATCCTTGATTATACATTTGGAATCCTGGATCAAATGGTTGGCCTGGTTGAATTAAGAAATAAAAAAACAGACATCATAGCTTATGACCCGTATATGATGGTGCACGAGCTGATTGATATGTATGTGAAAGTAGATGCCGAGTGGAGTTTTTATGGAAAATTCCGGCTTTCGTCTTTAATACAAAAGCTCGGCTCTGAATGGAAAGTATTGCATCAGCATGGCTCCTACCCTGATTCAAAAACAACGGAAGGAGAAGCATGGTCTTTAGATGCGATGAAGGCGGAGAATATTAAACTTCAGGAAGCAGTAAAACAACGAACCATTGAACTGGAACAAAAAAACCAGGAACTGAAAATTGAAACTGCATTGGAAAAAGTAAGGGCAATCGCATTATCTATGAAAGAACCGGCTGATATGCTGGAAGTGTGCCACATTATTTCAGATCAGCTGGAATTACTTAATATACAAAATATCCGGAATGTACAAACTGCCATCTTCTATGAAACCAAAGGAACTTATTTCAATTATGAATATTACACAAAGCATCAAAAAAAGCTGATTACTGAAGTAGATTACAAAAATCATGAGGTGCAAACAAAATTTGCACAGCAAATGCTTACTGGTGCAGAAGAATCGTTTACTATAATTATAAAAGGCAAGGAATTGAAAGATTGGTATGCTTATCAAAAAACAACCAATCAATTTGCCGATACTTATTTAGAAAATAGTGAAGCACTTTGTTATTATTGGTATTCGTTGGGACCCGTGGCATTGGGCATATCTACTTATGTTTCACTAACTGAAGAAGAGATCAATTTATTTAAACGTTTCCGCAATGTATTTGAATTAGCCTACCGCAGGTTTATTGATATTGAACAGGCAATTGCACAGGCAAGAGAAGCAAAGATAGAAGCAGCATTGGAACGCACCCGCACACAAAGCATGATGATGCAGCATTCAAATGAACTGGATGATAGCTTACGGGTTTTTCACGAACAGGTTCTTTTACTCGGTATTAAATCAGCATTTTCATATTTATGGTTACCGGATGAAGACAAAAATCGTCACATTTTTTGGGCAGCCTGGGCTGAAGATCTTCCAACCGGGCAACTTGCAAAAAATAATTCAACAGTATTCAAAAGTAAATCTATTAATTACCCGCTGGACAGGAATGAGCCTGCCACGGCAAAATGTCTTGCTGATTGGAAAAGCGATGAACCTGTTCATTCCTACCATTTACCACCTGGTGAAGTAGAAAATTACTTTACTTCCTGGAAAGAATTACTCGACGGAGTTGAAAAACTGAAACCGGAATATTTCCGCGGCGGCCTGTATTATGTAGAAGCCTACATGAAGTATGGCTGTTTTGGTGTAATGATTGAAAATGATTTACCGGAAGATGAAAAAAAGATACTGGGCCGCTTTTCTATTGAATTTGAACGAACCTACACCCGTTTTCTTGATCTGCAAAAAGCAGAAGTACAGGCAAGAGAAGCACAAATAGAAACAGCATTAGAAAAAGTGAGAAGCCGTTCTATGGCTATGCAGAAAAGTGAAGAGTTGAAAGAAGTGATACAGGTGGTGTATGATCAATTCGTTCACTTAAATATCAAAATTGAACATACAGGGTTTGTCATGGATTATAAGGCAAGGGATGATTTCGATATTTGGATAGCTGATCCGCTCGGCGTTCCCTCACAGGTTATCATTCCTTATTTTGATTCTGTTTATTACAATCGTTTTAATGAAGCTAAAGAAAAAGGAGAGGATTTCTTTGCCAGCAATCTGAGCTTTGAAGAAAAAAACAGGTTTTATAAAAAGCTTTTTGAGTATGTTCCCGGGTTGCCGGAGGAAGCAAAGGATTTTTATTTTAATTGCCCCGGACTTGCCGCATCCACTGTATTGTTAGAGAATGTTTGCCTGTACATTGAAAATTTTTCTGGCATTCCTTATACAGATGAAGAGAATGGTACACTGATGCGTTTTGGAAAAGTTTTCCAGCAAACCTATACCCGTTTTCTTGACCTGCAAAAAGCAGAAGCACAGGCAAGGGAAGCACAGATTGGAATTGCAATAGAAAGAGTTCGGTCCAAAGCACTGGCCATGCATAAGTCGGAAGAAATTTTAAGCGTTGCTGTATCTCTTCGCGAAGAAATTATAAAATTAAACATACAGGGTGTTGTTGCTGCCACTATCTTCTTGGAGCAGGCTAACGGTAATTATCGTCTTTGGGATCTTACAGAATTGACCGATACAGAAGAAGGGCCCCAACTAAGTTTGGATATTGAATTTAATCCGGATACTATCGATCCCGACTTGTTCTTCTTAAAATTCCTGCGGTCAACAGAAAAATATTTAATCGTTGAAACGAATAAATCCGATTTTGAAAGGTGGGCAGCCTGGTATCGCCATTATGATGCTGCCGGTGCAGATAAGTTTCTTCAATATCTTCAAACTACTTCTATCACACAGTCATGGCATGCAGCTGTTCCCCTCGAAAAAGGCAGGCTGAAAGTTGATTTTATGAATCCGCCTCCTAAAGAAATGGAAATTATTTTGCCAAAAATGGCCGCTGCCTTTGACTTGGCTTATACCCGTTTTCTGGATATACAAAAAGCTGAAACACAGGCAAGGGAAGCACAGGTTGAACTTGCATTGGAAAGAGTTCGTGCCAGAACAATGGCTATGCAAAAAAGTGAGGAATTGCATGAAACCTCTCAGATTCTTTTTCAGCAAATGAAAGAATTGGGAGAACCGGTAGAACAACTAACCATTGGCATCGTAAAGGAAACTGAAAATGTGGTGGAAGTGTTCGCCACAGTCCATGGAAGTCAATTACAGCAAACCTTCCGGCATAGTATTGATGAGATGGTAATGAATAAAATCTACATGGGATGGAAAGCAAAGCAAAAAACTTTGCTGGTAGAGTTGAACAGTCAAGAAATACAAGTCTATAATCGTTACCGGAATGAATTGGTTAAATCTGAAATGTTTTCAACTACAGTTTCAAAAGATGACCGGCGTATTATCTATGCAGCGTATTTCTCAAAAGGAATGCTTGCGTTGGGTAGCAATACTACACTTTCAGAGGAATCCCATCGGTTGTTAGAACGGTTTGCCGGAGTGTTCGATGGCATTTATACCCGTTTTCTGGATTTGCAAAAAGCAGAAGCACAGGCCAGAGAAGCACAGATAGAAGTTTCATTGGAAAGAGTAAGAAGCCGGGCTATGGCCATGCACAAAACAGATGAATTGCTCAATGCCGGAGAACTTGTTTACAAAGAATTAACCGGACTTGGCATTACAAGCATGGCTGTTTCTTACGCTTTTGTAAACGAGCAGGAAAAAAATGCTTTATACTACGGCATCAACCCTGTTGATGGCAAAATACCACCGATCCCTTTTGTATTTCCTCATACCGAAACGGATGTGATGCGTTCCATTTTATCAAGTTGGAAAAAGCAGGAGTCTTTTAAGGTGATTGAATTAGATGAGAAAGCTACCCTTAAACATCAAACCTGGGTTGGAGAGCAAATACAAACAACCTTTGCAAAGAATAAAATCCCTTTTTCGGTGGAAGCTTTTTTGGAAGTATCTCCGAAAACGGCAATGCTATATACTTTCAATTTCACCCAGGGATATATTTTTATTATTGGTGAGGAAGGTTTAACAGCCATGCAGGAAGAAATGCTGTTGCGGTTCACCAAAGTATTTGAGATGACCTATCGCAGGTTTTTGGATTTGAAACAAGCCGAAGCACAGGCAAGAGAAGCAGAAATTGAACTGGCATTAGAAATCGTAAGGGCAAGAACAATGGCAATGCAACACAGTGATGAGTTGCAAGATGCCGCTGTCATATTATTTCAACAGTTAAAAAATTTAAATGTTGAAACAGGAAGTTGTGGATTTAATATCTGGGATAAAAAAGGAAAGTCAGCAACGGTATGGATGAGCTCCCCGGAAGGAGGTATGCAAATACCCTTTAATTTACCGCATACTGAAAGTGAGATTTATAAAAAAGCATATGAAGCCATGAAGAATGGCAAGGATTTTCTTGTTACAGAAGTGGCTGGCATAGTATTGAAAAATCATTTTAATTATTTATTAACGCTGCCAGGCATTGGTGCTGTAATAAAAAAACTGCGGGATAGTAATTATGTATTTCCTGAGAAAATGATTTATCACTTTGCTTTTTTTAACAACGGTTATTTATCATTTCATACCCATGAACCGATACCGGATGCACATGAGATTTTCAAACGCTTCGCCAAAGTATTCGACCAAACCTATACCCGTTTTCTTGATCTGCTAAAAGCAGAAGCACAAGCAAGAGAAGCAAAGATTGAAGCTTCATTGGAGAGAGTTCGTTCAAGAACAATGGCTATGCAAAAAAGTACGGAGCTTGGTGAAGCGGCCACTTTGCTTTTTGAACAAATGAATACGCTGGTTCCTAATCTTTGGAGTTGCGGTTTTGTGCTTTGCGATAAAAATAAAACAGTTGATGAATGGTGGTTAAGCGGAGGTAATGGATATATGCCTGATTTGGTTTTACCGAATACAGGCGATTTAACACACTCAAATATTTATAAAGCATGGTTACAAGGTTCTTCCTATCACGAAGAAGTGGTTGAAGGCGAAGAATTGCAGAAGCATTATGAATGGCTGATGACCATCCCAGTTGCTAAAGCTGCTTTTGATGCCCAGGCTGTAGCAGGTATTCCAAGACCAGTATGGCAACAATTAAGTTGTGCCTATTTCTCACAGGGGTATCTGGTACTTCTGTTATCACTACCAGAT
>JBKJMZ010000004.1:0-12008 GCA_046596255.1 Ferruginibacter sp.
TCCATTATTGATGTAATTGAAATACTAACAGGCAGCCCAAGACCTAGAAAATACTGGAACGCTTTAAAAACAAAGCTGAAAGCAGAGGGAAGTGAACTGTCCCATAATTTGGGACAGTTGAAAATGGCTGCCGAAGATGGCAAGCAGCGAATGACAGATGTAGCCGATACGGAACAGCTTTTCCGTCTCATTCAATCCATTCCTTCCCCAAAGGCAGAACCTTTTAAACTTTGGCTGGCAAAGGTAGCTGCTGAAAGATTGGATGAAATGCAAGACCCCGAACTCTCTATTGACAGGGCTTTAGAGCAATACATGAACCTGGGCTATTCAGAAAACTGGATTAACCAGCGGTTGAAAAGTATTGAGATAAGAAAAGAGCTTACCGATGAATGGAAGAAACGGGGCTTAAAAGAAGGTGTTCAGTTTGCAACGCTTACTGATATTATTACTAAAGCATGGGCAGATAAAACAACAAAAGAATATAAAATTTTGAAAGGGCTGAAAAAAGAAAACCTGCGGGACAACATGACCAATACCGAACTTATCTTAAACATGCTGGCGGAAGCTTCAACAAAAGATATTTCTGCCGCTACCAATCCCGAAACTTTTGAGGCCAGTAAGAAAGTAGCAAAGCAAGGCGGCAACGTAGCTAAAGTGGCAAGAAAAGAACTGGAAGCAAGAACAGGTAAAAAAGTAATTACATCACTCAATGCAAAAAAACTGTCGGAATCAGGATTAAAAAAAATAAATGATAAACAGGATGATAAAGAAATTAAAAAATCCTGACAACCTTAAAATCAAATAAATTACTAAGACATGTGGACTTGACAAGTATTTTTATTGCACCTCATCAATCTTCACATACATCTGCTCCAGCACCGCCAAATTAAGCTTCAGCCAGTTACGCTCCCCTTTGGGCCATGTATATTTTTTGCTTAATAATTTATCGGCTATATTATATGCCTTCATTGCCTGTTGCTTATCATAAAAGCAATTGATCCAGTTTTGTTTCAGCTCATCTTCCTTCTTTAAAAAGATCCCGCCCCCATACCATTTATAGCAGGAAGGTAATCCCCAGAAAGAAACAATACGGTCATTTTTAGTAATTACTGCTTTATAGAACAGGATAAAAAAATGAAGGTTCTCTTTCAGCCGATGGTGAATAGCTGAGTCAGTTTCTATAGCTTTGGGTTTGATACGCCAGCGGTTGTTTGCAATGTGAAAAGGATCATCGGCAGGATCCTTAAAACGCATGCCCTGCGAAATAAATCTCAAGTTTTCCGTAGTGCCGCTTTTCACCAATATCAATTCATCTGGTGTAACCCTTGCGATCTTGTAAGTTATTCTCTCCTTTGCGACGGCGGTGTTTACGGTAATTGTTTTTGCTGCTTTATCAAAACTCCAGGATCCATGGTCAAAAGCATTCCTGGGATCCTTTACAAAACTCCCGCTGTTGGCAAAGTAAAAACTGCGGTAAGGTATTTCAAACTTAGAATTCTCATCCATACCTTCCAGCCCATCTGCATCCTCATCCATTACCCAGCCCTGCGATAAGATACTATACATATCCCTTGCAGTATCCAGGTAAACAAGGCTGTTGTTAGCATTAGTATGGGCTTTAGTAGAATCTGCTTTACTCTCACCGGATCTATCAGCATTATTATTGCATGAAAAAATAGCAGCAGATATAATTGGTAATAATAAAATTCTTTTGAACAATGTAAGTAGTTTAAGTTGTCAAATTTAACTGCTTTCTCTTTATATTTCACGCAGAGAGCGCAGAGCGGCAGGGCACGCAGAAGATTCTCTGCGATCTCTGCTCCTGAGCTTCCCCTGCGTGAAACAATTTTAACTGCTTTCTCTTTATTATTTCTCGCAGAGAGCGCAGAGCGGCAGGAAAGGCAGAAGATTCTCTGCGATCTCTGCTCCTCCGCTTCTCTGCGTGAAACAATTTTAACTGCTTTCTCTTTATTATTTCACGCAGAGAGCGCAGACGGAAGGAAAGGCAAAAGATTATCTGCGATCTCTGCTCCCCCGCTTCCCCTTGAAACAACTTTACAACCAATAAAATATTTATCTTCATGTAATGAGAATTGCCTGTACCACAATTTTACTGCTCATCAGCATATCGTGTTTTGCTCAAACCAGGTCTGCAACCATCAGTGGCAGGGTCATCGATGAAAATGATAAACCACTTTCCAAAGTTTCTGTTGTTATCCTTGGCAGGTCAACCGGGCTCACTACAAATGATAGCGGCCAATTCAGCATTAAAGTACCTGCCGGCAGGTCATTTGCCGTGGTCTTTACCTATTCCGGTTACAATGAGGTACAAAAGAATTTTTATCTGAGCGAAGCCGAAGAAGAAAAGATAACCGTGCAAATGGAGCGTGGAAGCAAGACCCTTCAGGACGTGGTAATAAGCGATGAAAAAGAAAGGACCGAAGCAGGGCTTACTAAAATAAATCCCAAAAGCGCATTGGCTTTACCCAGCACCACCGGCGGCGTAGAAGGTATGATAAAGATATTGGTAGGCAGTAATAATGAGCTTACTTCACAATACAGTGTACGTGGGGGAAACTACGATGAGAACCTGATTTACATCAACGACTTTGAAGTTTTTCGCCCCTACCTGGTACGCAGCGGCCAGCAGGAAGGCCTGAGCTTCATCAATCCCGAGCTTGCCAAAAATATAAATTTTTATACCGGCGGGTTCCAGGCTAAATATGGAGATAAGATGAGCAGCGTGCTGGATATTCAATACAAAAAGCCAACAGCATTTGGCGGCTCTGCATATGTAAGCTTACTGGAACAGGGATTACACCTGGAAGGCGCTGCAAAAAAAGGAAAGGTCTCATACCTGTTAGGGATCAGGAACCGCAGCAACAAGAATTTATTAAAGAGCCAGGAAACATTGGGGGCATATATTCCTTCCTCTACCGATGTACAGGCTTTTGTTACTTATAAACTTAATGAAAAGATACAGCTTGAAGTTTTAGGTACTTACTCTGTCACCAAATTCACATTGTTCCCCGAGTCTGCTCAAAAAACAACCTCGGTCTTCTCCCCGTTGTTTACAGCAAACCTGGGACTCGATATCATGTTTGAAGGACAGGAAAGAGATGGTTATAAAACAAACCTTATTGGCTTAAGTGTTTTGCATACGCCCAATAAAAAACTAAGACTAAAGTGGATGGTAAGCCGCTTCCAGAATAAAGAGAACGAGCATTTTGATATTTCAGGCCAATACCTTTTTGGTGATCGTGATTTTGATAATACGAGCAGTACTTATGGGCAGATCGTTAATCCATTAGGTGCAGGCTATTACCAAAACTATGGCCGCAATGAACTTAACATTAATGTGTACAATGCTACCCTCAAAGGCAGTTACAGCGCTGGCAGGCATTTTATCCAGTTTGGCAACAGCATTGAACAGGCAAATATTGATGACAAACTAAAGGAATGGGAGTACCAGGACAGTGCAGGCTATTCACTGCCACATAATCCTGCACAACTGAATTTATTCAGGTCACTCAACTCAACAGCGGATCTCTCTATACAAAAATACAGCGGCTACATACAGGATAATATTCACTTTGGAAAAAATAACAGAGACATTACATTACAGGCCGGCGTAAGGTATAATTACAATTCGCTGAACAAAGAATTTTTGATCAGCCCACGCATGCAGGTAAGTTTTAGGCCCACCTGGAAAAGAGATGTGATCTTTAAACTGGCAGCAGGTGCTTATCACCAGCCACCGTTCTATCGCGAACTGCGAAGGTATGATGGCACTTTGAATACAAACGTGAAAGCACAAAAAAGTTACCAGGTAGTGGCCGGTATGGATTATAATTTCAAAGGCTTTGAGAGCCGGCCTTTCCGCATCAGTACCGAAGCCTATTATAAAAGCATGAGCAGTGTTGATGTATATGATATCGATAATGTAAAGATCCGGTACGCAGGCAACAACAATGCTAAAGCCTATGCCACCGGTTTTGAAGCACGGCTATTTGGTGAACTGGTACAGGGCGCCGAAAGCTGGCTGAGTATCGGCATCATGCAAACCAAAGAAAACCTGGATAATGATTTTTATTACCAGTACAAGAATGCAGCCGGTGAAATAATAACTTCTAAAAGCACCGACCAGGTCCCTGTTGACAGCATAAAAAATAATGTGGGTTATGTGCGCCGCCCAACCGATCGTTTAATAACCGCAGGTTTATACCTCGAAGATTATCTTACCACCAATAAGAATTTTAAGTTTCATCTGAACCTGATCTATGGCAGCAATATGAGTTACAATATTCCTAATAGTGTTAAGTACCGCAATGCACTTACGATAGAACCTTACATAAGAGTTGATGTAGGTTTCAGCGCACAATTGCTGACTGAAAAAAGTAAACGCCGCAGCCATAGCCCTTTCCGCAGCTTTGACAATATATGGGCAAGCTTTGAAGTATTTAACCTCATCGATCGCCGTAATACGATCTCTTACCAATTGATAAAAGATTTTGCCAATAATGTATACAGCATTCCAAACCGCTTAACGCCCAGGCTGGTCAATTTTAAGATCGTAGGAAGATTTTAACGTAAAATTAAATTTTATGAAAAAGATAGTAGTGCTGGCAATTTGCTTTTTAGCATGCTTTGGATATGCGCATGCTCAACAAAACCTATCTGCCCAACAGAAAGCGGTTCAGGAAACAGTTGTTGCGGTGTTTGATGCACTTGCTAAAAGGGATACGGTAACCATGAAGTTGTATTGCACAAATGATCTACTCATACTGGAAGATAAAGAAGTATGGACCCTCGATACACTTACGTTAAAGGTGGGCCAGAATAAAGACACGGGTTATAGCCGTATCAACAGCATGGATTTTATCGAAACAAAGATCCAGGGTAAAACTGCCTGGACATGTTATTATAACCAGGCCAACATCAACAGGCGGGGAAAGCAAATAATGGTAAGATGGCTGGAAACAGCCATACTTGTAAAAGAAAATAATAAATGGAAAATGCGGGTATTACATTCAACAACTATTGAACGTAAGTAAGATGCTTAATGCAATGATTTTTATTTTTTAAACACGCCCTTTAATTTCGACGCAGCATAGGCCTGGGCATCTTTTGCATCGGGTATTACAGTAGCCATACCATAAAATTCATGCGTTACGCCCTGGTATAATTTATAGTCAACTTCCACACCTGCTTCTTTTAATTTATCGGCAAGGAGTTTTCCTTCAGTTAGCAAAAGATCGATCTCTGCAGCTATGATCGTTGTAGGTGGTAAACCTTTCAGGTTTGCCTTAACTAAGGCAATTCGTGGGTCAGCTGATGCAGCCGTATTGGGAAGGTAATGCTTAACCATCCATTCAATTAACGGTTTAGAAAGGGGCTTGGCAGTACCGTATTTTTGGTAAGACGCTGAATTCATATCATTATTGGCAACAGGATATACCAGCAACTGCAGTAACGGCATCGTCAACCCTTTGTCTCTTGCCTTAATACTTACATTACAAGCCATATTTCCACCAGCACTTTCGCCGGCAACAGCAATCATTTTGGGATTTGCTTTTATAGAAGCGGCATTTTTTAATACCCATTCATAAGCTGCAAAAGCATCATTATGTGCCGTAGGAAATTTATGCTCTGGGCCCTGGCGGTAATGAACCGATACTACCACGGCACCTACCTGTTCTGCCAAACCTCTTGGACCTGCATCATACACATCCAGGTCAGCAATCACCCATCCACCCCCATGATAATAAACAATAACCGGGTATAAACTATCTCCTCCCCTGGGTGTATAAATACGTATATGAATATTTCCGCCATTTACAAGGATATCCCTGCCTGCGGTATCAACCGTTGAAACAGGGATTGGAATATTATGCTCTTTCATTACATCCAGTACAGCAGTTGTTGGCGTGGGTTGTTTACGTGCTTCCTGGGGTGTGAGGCTCTCTAAGGGAGGTGCCCCATAGCTTCCCAGCTTTTCTATCACAACAGCCATTTCATCATCTATATTGGGTGCCCAATCCGGTTTAGGACCTTTGGGTTTTAAAACCTTAGCTTCCCCATTATTTATTTCCGTTTTAATCATGGTGCTATCATTTATTTTGTAACACTACCGTTTTGATTATTATTACAGGCAAGCGCAACTAATACAGAAATAATATAACAATACCTATTCGTTGAATATGCATTAAAAGTTCATTAACAATGTGAATGGAATATAGAATGGAATATAGAATTTGAACCCCTTACCAGCTATTAATAAACCGGGGTTGAAGACTATTATATTTGATCCTTGATTTAAACAGATTCCCTTGAGCTTTTATCCGCTACTACCAACCCTATACCACCTATGATTGCTATACCTGCTGCATATAAAGGCCATGCCATTTTTTGCTGCTGCTCAGAATCCGCCTTAAATGCTCCAAATGCTGCAAGTGTGTTAGTACCTTTAAAGTCAACACCACGATATAACAACAAAAAAGTTCCTACGATGATTACCACTAGACCAATTGATTTCATAAAATATAGTTTGTATGTTTTGATAGCAAAGACCAATAATAATGCCATAGCAACATTTTGTTAAAAAAACAAGCAGTAATTATCAATTTGATAATATTTAAGTTAAAAAAAGGAATATACATATAAGTTTAAATTAATTATAATAACATCGATTGTAGATTCTGTGGAAATTATTTCACGGACATACCTAAATAATCACACATGTTATCAAATGCCGGATTGGCATAATTACTGTATTTATAAAATAGCGAAATGCAATACGGGTTAAAAAATATCACTTTTTATATTAACATACTGTTGATAAGTTAAAGGCTGTTCTATTAGTTGCATTTCGTTACATTTGGTAAGAGACAAGTTAGCATTACCAATTGAATTTAATTGATAACTAACCGCTGCTATGTATGCCCTTTTAACCAGCATCACAGAAACAGTGGTAAAACTAAAAATCCATTGACAGAAGCGATTATTAACCTCGAAACCGTAAATCCTATTGAATTCTTCGGCGTAAACAACGGTAAGCTGGACATCTTAAAAAAGAAATTTCCCCTCTTAAAAATTCTCAGTCGCGGCACACAAATTAAATTAAGCGGCGCTCCCGAACAGATAGAAGGTGCCCGGGAAAAGATCGACCTTATTCTCAGGTATCTTGAGCGTAACGGACATATGAGTGCCAATTATTTTGAACAGATACTTGGAGGCGATGATGAAAAAGTGATCGATAATTTCATGGACCGTAATCCCAATGATGTATTGGTATTTGGCCCCAATGGTAAAACTGTGAGGGCACGTACGGCCAACCAGAAAAAAATGGTGGAAGCTTGTGATAAGAATGATATTCTTTTTGCTGTTGGCCCTGCCGGAACGGGTAAAACCTACACTGCCGTTGCATTGGCTGTAAGGGCATTAAAGAATAAAACGGTTAAGAAGATAATATTGACAAGACCCGCTGTAGAAGCCGGGGAAAACCTGGGTTTTTTACCGGGCGATCTGAAGGAAAAAATTGATCCATACTTACGGCCTTTGTATGATGCACTGGATGATATGATCCCTGCAGATAAACTGGGCTACTATATGAGTACCCGTACCATAGAAATAGCGCCACTGGCTTACATGCGTGGTCGTACGCTTGACAATGCATTTATCATTTTGGATGAAGCCCAGAATACAAATGACCTGCAGATCAAAATGTTTCTGACCAGGATCGGGCCTAATGCCAAAGCCATCATAACCGGCGATCCTACACAGATCGATCTGCCCAAGAACCAATCAAGCGGTTTGTTCAAGGCTACCCGTATCTTAAAGAACATTGAAGGTATTGCCCATGTTGAACTGGATGAAGAGGATGTAGTTAGACATAGGCTGGTGAAGCAGATCATCAAGGCCTATAACAAAGATGATGTGAGATTGACCGAGATCAAAAAAATGTAGATCCCCTGCTTACTAACCCGGATATATATAACGGGGCAGCTTAGGCTGCCCCGTTTCTTTTGCCAAATTTTTTTTAGAAACGATGGTACACTGAAAATTATTACTTTTATGCCCACGTACAAACCGGGTTATCCGTTTACATTTTAAATTTTAAAATATTGTTTATGAAAAAAGTTGTTTTGGTTCTCAGCATTATAATGGGCCTTGCCTCCTGCGCCACAAAAGATACCATTTCCCCTTCTGCAGCAGTAGATGGTATGGTTAACGCAATGAAGAGTGGTAATATAGAGGAGATTAAAAAATTCATCTCAAAAACTGATGTTGCTTTGTTTGAATCAGCAGAGCAGTTGATGAAAAGTGTAAATCCTGAAGGAGTTCAAAGGATGAAAGATTCTGTAACTGCCAATTTCAAGGATAAAGTAAAAGATGTAAAATATACTTTAAAGAATGAAAAGATAAATGGCAGTACTGCAACTGTAGATGCAGAGATAACCGAAGGCGGCAAAACCGAGACCCATACCATTAACCTGCTTAAGGAGGATGGGGCCTGGAAAGTTTCTTTAATGAATTCACAGGGTGGAATGTTCAACAGTATGAAAGGCAATATGGGTGCTGATGGTCCCGGCAATATGCAGGAGGGCCTGGAGCGCCTGAAGAATATGCCTCCTGATTCCTTAAAAAAATTAATGGATAAAGGTTTGCAAATGCTTGATTCCATGAACAGGCAGAACTAAGAGCAATTACATCATTTATAAAGCATCCCGCAACAAACGGGGTGCTTTTTTTTGTCTTAATAGAAAGATGTTTAACTTTAGCCATGATTAAAAACTACCTGTTCTTTCTCCTTTTAGCTGCTGCAACTTTTTCCTGCAATACCGAAACAAAGAAAACGCCTGTTACCGATATGGAAGTGGCCAATGCCTTTGTACGCAATTTACTGGACAATAATTTTGTGGAAGCCGGGCAATACCTGTTGAAGGACGAGATCAATACCCAGATATTTGAGCGCTTTAAAAAACAATACAGCCAGAAAGATAAAGCCACGCTTGAACAATATAAGAATGCCGAGATCATAGTAAATGAGACCAATGTTGTGATACCTGACAGTGTATTTATTTTTAATTACAGCAACAGTTATAGACGGGCAGATAAGACCATTCTAAAACTGGTGCGTATCAATGGTAAATGGCTGGTAGACCTTAAATATACTTTTTCAGGAAATTTATAAAAGCCAGTTTTCGATATTAAACCATAAAACAATTAAAAATTAAGAATTAAAAATTGGGGCAGCTTTATCCAAAAACATTCTTAATTTTTAATTCTTAATTCTTAATTTTTAATTCCCAAACATGTACGTACTACACCCCTGGCATGGCGCTCATTACGGAGATAATGCTCCCCAAACCGTTAATGGCCTTATTGAAATACCACAGGGTTCCCGCACTAAATATGAAATAGATAAAAAGACAGGGCTGCTGAAACTGGACCGTATCATTTATTCCTCTTTTCATTATCCCATCAACTATGGGTTTATACCCCAAACCCTCGGGCTTGACGGCGACCCGCTTGATATCCTGGTGATGTGCAGTGAAGCCATTCAGCCACTTTGCCTTGTTGAATCCAGGGTCATTGGCAATATGCAGATGATTGATACCGGTGTTGCAGATGATAAGATCATTGCCGTAGCTACCAAAGACCCCGGTGTAAACTATATTAATGCTGTTGATGAACTGCCCAAACATTTTATCGCGGTGCTCCGCAATTATTTTGAACAATACAAAGTGCTTGAAAATAAAAAAGTGGAGATAGATGAATTCCAGGATAAGGAAGCAGCTTACAAGATCATTGAAGCAGCCATAGCTTTATACAAAACCAGTTTTCCAAAATGACAATAAAAAATAAAATCATGGATGTACAAACAATTCTTATCATCATACTGGTGGGTATTGCTGCAGGTGTATTGAGCGGCCTGGTGGGTGTGGGGGGCGGTATCATTATTGTGCCGGCGCTGGTTTATTTTCTTGCCTTTAGTCAAAAAACTGCACAGGGTACTTCTCTTGCCATGATCATGCTGCCTGTAGGAATCTTTGGCGTGATGCAATATTATAAACAGGGGCATGTTGACTTTAAAGTAGTGGGTATACTGGCCATTGGTTTTTTAGCCGGCAGTTTCTTTGGCAGCAAAATGGCATTGAGCATATCGCAGGAAACGCTGAAAAAAGTATTTGCTGTACTGATGATCATCATTGCAGTAAAAATGCTGTTCCTGGATAAGCCCCAAAAAACAGAGGCGGTAAGCAAAGCAGCATTGAATATCAAAAGCCCTTCTGGCCCTGGCGATGGCTCACCTGCCGCGGCAGGCAGGTCATAAATATCTTTTAATGATACGTAATTTTTGCGAACGCAACCCGGTATCACTGTCTACAATGCCCTGGCTGTCTATCTTATCGATCCTTACTTTACCAGCCGCATGAATGATCTCCTGCGGGCTCAACAAGATGCCGGTATGAATGATATGGCCTTCTTCATCATCAAAAAATGCGAGGTCGCCGCAATGGGCCTGCTGTAAAAAGCCAACAAGTTCTCCCTGCGTAGACTGCTGCTGCGCATCCCTTAATAAATGAATGTTGAGGAATTTATAAACCGACTGGGTAAACCCGCTGCAGTCGATCCCAAAGACCGACCTGCCACCCCATAAATAAGTAGTATTTAAAAATGTAAAGGCCAGTTGCTTAATGGTATTGGAATCATGCTTTGCTTTGGCAGGCTCCCATATCCTGCCTTCGTAATGAACCGTGTTTCGGCGCCCCAAAAGTTTGCCGTTGTTGATGGCAGTTAATGAGCTTCCGAATGGCACCCACATCATATGTCCATTATAATCAATGGTGTTAACCCAGTCCCCGGTAAGCACATTATCTTCTAAAAAATAATGTGGATTGTCGATCTCCTGCAAATGGGATTGCCTGCACCAACCGGTATAGGCATCCAGTTTATTTACAATTTTCACCCAGCCATTCTTTTCAATAACGGTAATGATACAACATTCGCCGAATAATAACTGGCTTACCATTTCAGATCTGTGGTCGGGTTCTTTCCTCAGGGGTGCTACCGGTACACAACAAACAGTATAACTCATGATTTCATTTTCATTACAACTAAATTATGGAAATTAAAGTAAATTTACATCTAACTAAAAACAAACTTTATCCGGGTGTAATAAAAAAGTTGTCAGCCTGAGCTTGTCGAAGGCGGTTATTTATAAAGCACCTATTATTGTTATGCCGCCTTCGACGAACTTTCCGAAATAATGCCGAAAAAATCGGCACAGGTCGGGACACGCAGGCTGACAGTAAAATAGTTCAGGCAGAGGATAATGAACATATTTCTAAAATCATTTTTTGATTGGGTTTGAACAAAACAAAATATCATCATATAACCGACAACGAATTACTCAGCAGGTTTTATGCCGATCATGATAATGAATGGCTGGGTATTTTACTGGAACGGTATACCATGCTGCTGTTGGGCGTAAGCATGAAGTACCTGAAGAATGAAGAAGCTGCCAAAGATGCCGTGCAACAGGTTTTTTTAAAAGCGATCAATGAGCTGCATAAATATAAAGTTGATTATTTTAAAAGCTGGATCTACATGATCGCCAAAAATCATTGCCTGATGCAGTTGCGTGATAAGAACAGGTTCAGTGCAGAGATCAACGACCAGGCCTTTGCTGACCCAGCTGAGTTGGATATAAAGAACAGCCATGTTGAAAAAGAGCAGGTACTAACCAATATGGCTTCAGCGTTATTACAACTGAACAAAGAGCAGCAACTATGTGTAACTTTGTTTTACCTGGAGAAGAAAAGCTACCAGGAAATTGCACAGCAAACCAGTTACCACATCATGCACGTAAAAAGCCATATTCAAAACGGCAAACGAAATTTAAAATTGATCATGGAACGGATGACCAATGAGTAGAAGGCAAAAGGCAATAGGCAATAGGCAAAAGGCAATAGGCAATAGGCAATAGGCAAAAGGCAATAGGC
>JBKJMZ010000074.1:0-34581 GCA_046596255.1 Ferruginibacter sp.
TGAAAGCTTTACCAATTACAGCGAAACACTTTTCACTGATTATTATTATGGCAAGGAAGCAGGAAACGCTTATGTACAGGGCACCCGCAAGAATATCAGCAACGATATTCCCATCATTGGCACTTACAATGTAAACCAGGAAGGTAGCGGTGACATGTATTATAAAGGCGGCAACATGATCCATATCATCAGGCAGGTGATCAATGATGATGAAAAATTCAGGCAGTTGCTAAGAGGAATGAATAAAAAGTTTTATCACCAGACAGTTACCACAAAACAAATAGAAGATTATATCAGTAAAGAAAGTAAACATAATTTTAGCAAAGTGTTTGACCAGTATCTACGCACCATTCAAATACCAGTACTGGAATATAAGATCAATGGACATAAGCTTTCTTATCGTTATACAAATTGTGTGAAAGGATTTGACCTGCCTTTAAAAATAACATTCAAGACCGTGCAATGGATAAAACCTACGGAGCAATGGAAAACCCTGAATTTATATCCGGAAGGAGACAATAGTTTTACAGTGGATCCAAATTTTTACATCAAAACCAAAAAGGTAGGGTAATCAAACGTATCCTTAATGTAAAAGGATTGTCAGGGTGAGCTTGTCGAACCCGGATTATACCCGACTTCGACAAGCTTCCCGAAATAATGCCGAAATAATCGGCACAGGTCGGGACAGGCTGGCTGACACCTCATTTTTATGTTGCAGATATGATATTTAGATTTCTACGCAGCCTGTACTGAGGAACGAAGTATCGAAATGACAGAAACAAAAGATTAATTTAGCAGCAAACAAAACTGATGTCGCAGATCCGAAAGCAAAGTATTATTTCATCCATGGTGGTGTATATCGGCTTCGCTATCGGATTTTTCAATACTTACCTGTTTACAAGAGAAGGTGGCTTTACACCCGCACAATACGGTCTTACAGGCATATTTATGGCCATTGCCAATATCATGTTCTCTTTTGCCAACCTGGGCATGGTTGCATATATCCATAAATTTTATCCTTATTATAATGATAACCTCCCCAGGAAAAAGAATGACCAGCTATCCTGGGCAATACTTATCTCTCTTATTGGCTTTACACTCATTATTATTGCGGGTATTGTATTTAAAGACCTTGTTGTTAGAAAATACGGAACCAACTCTCCTGATTTTGTGAGATACTATTACTACATTTTTCCATTTGGCCTGGGGCTTACCCTGTTCGCAATTTTTGAGGCCTATGCCTGGCAGGTAAAAAAAGCCGTGGTTTCTAATTTTTTAAGAGAGATACAGTTCAGGCTATTCACTACCCTGCTTATCCTTTTAAGCTTTGCCGGTTTCATTGCCAGCTTCGACCTGTTCATAAAGATCTATTCATTCACTTTTTTGGCAGTTGCTATCATTCTATTAATTTACCTGGCCTATACCCATAATATCTCTTTTACTTTCTCGGTAAGCCGTGTCTCAAAAAAATTCTTCAAAAAAATAATTACGCTTATCTCTTTTGTATATGGTGGCAGCCTGGTGTATACCATTTCCATGGTTATTGATACCATAATAATAGCCGCTGTATTACCCAACGGGCTTGCATTAGCCGGTATCTATACCCTGGCGCAAAATATTGCCAGCCTGATACAGGCTCCTCAAAGAGGTATTATTTCTGCTTCTGTGGGCGCCTTATCAAAAGCCTGGAAGGATAAGGATATGAAAAAGATCAAAAGGATCTATCACAGTTCATCTATAAACCAACTCCTGTTCTCTGCAGGTATGTTTGCCCTTATCTGGCTAAATTTTATTGATGGTGTAGATACGTTCAATTTACAGTCAGGTTATAAAGAGGCATTGTGGGTCTTCTTTTACATCGGCCTCATGCGTATTGTTGATATGGGCACGGGCGTTAACAGCCAGATCATCGGTACCTCAACCTACTGGCGTTTTGATTTTGTAACCGGGATAATATTACTGGGGCTTACACTTCCGCTGAATTATATATTTACCAAGTATTATTTTGGTATCATGGGACCGGCCATTGCTAACCTAATCACGTTTACCATTTACAATGCTATCCGCTATTTTTTCTTATTAAAGAAATTTAACCTGCAGCCATTCGATAAAAAAACGGTTTACACGATCATACTTGCGCTGCTTTGCTTTGGCTGTTGTTATTTTTCATTTGAACGCATGCATGGATTTTTAGGAATTATGGTAAGGAGCACAGCATTTTTGATTATGTATATTGCCGGGGCATTTCTGCTTAAATTATCTCCCGACCTTATACCCGTATGGCATGCAACCCGTAAAAGGTTTGGCATTAAAAAAGGAGATCTGTAGATCTCCCGTAAAAATATTATTTGCACAGGTTATAGTTCTTCAGTTTTATTGTTAAACGCAACCCTTCCGCCACCCAGGAATTTTTTACTGTAATAAGTTTCTTCAAGACTGCTGATAGTTACACCCTCGCTTGTACTGGCATGGGCAAAATATCCATTCCTCAGGTAAATACCCACATGGCTTACACCTCTACGGGTATTGAAGAATACAAGGTCACCCTCCCGGAGGTTCTCTTTATCTACTTTTTCACACAACTCATATTGCTCGCGGGCTGTTCTGGCGGCCACAAATCCGTAAACGCTATGTAATAATGTACCGGAAAATGCACTGCAATCAATTCCCATTTTGGTAGCACCACCATAGCGGTATTTGGCACCCCACCAATCTTCAATAAAATTAAATAAGGTATAATTGGTGATGGATTCTACCTCCACATTAAGCAACTGGGCATATTTGAATTGAACGGATGAACAATTCTCAATAGCCCCAATTTCAGTTTCGCCTGCGTTATTGGTTATGGGAGATTTTTTTACGGGTTTGCTTATAGCCTCCATATTTATAGAGGTCTGTGCATTTACCATTAAAGATGTTCCTGAAAATATGCCGAGGGCAACAGAAACAAAAAATAAGTTTTTCATACGTAAACATGCCGTTTAAAACGTAAGTACAACTTAATCTTGTGTTCTTTTCCTGCTTAAAATGTCCTTGATTGCGCTGATTATCTTTACTTATCTGTGATTCTTGTCCTACAAACTGGTGATCTATTATATCTTTTTTGCTGTGCAAAGGTAGCCTTCATATGCCGCAAATGCAAGCTGTTAACGGTTTATTAATTCTATTTACACAAAACATAACCTCCTGTGGAAAAACGAATTAGACAACAAAATTATTGTTCCCGATATTTGTTAAAAACACAGATACTTCATACTGAATCCTGGATCAGCGCTTTTAGAGTTTGAAATTCTAATGGTAGTGACCAGTATCCAGTATCTAGTATCAAGTATCCAGCCATGAAGTTCTCACATTTACACGTTCATACACAGTTCTCTTTATTAGATGGAGCCGCATCTATAAAGAACCTGTATAAAAAAGCCATAGCTGATGGAATGCCTGCACTTGCCATAAGCGACCATGGTAATATGTTTGGTGCATTTGAATTTGTAAAGGAAGCATATAATCACAAAAATGACGATGGCAGTTTAAAGGTTAAACCCATTGTTGGCTGCGAATTTTATATTACGCAGGACAGGCACCGTAAAACTTTTAGTAAAGAAGAAAAAGATCCTCGTCACCACCAGATATTACTTGCAAAAAATGCAATTGGTTATAAGAACCTGGTTAAGCTTACTTCGCTGGGATATATTGAAGGCCTGTATTCAAAATATCCACGTATCGATAAAGAACTTATTCATAAACACCATGAGGGTTTGATCGCAACTACCTGTTGCCTGGGTGCACTTGTACCGCAAACCATTTTAAAGAAAGGTGAAGACGAGGGCGAAAATGAATTTAAATGGTGGCTTAATATTTTCCAGGAAGATTATTATGTAGAACTGCAACGTCATGGAATTCCTGATCAGGAAAAAGTTAATGAGGTATTGCTACGCTTCGCCAAAAAATACAATGTAAAAGTTATTGCAAGTAATGATTCGCATTATGTGGACCAGAAAGATTTTAATGCACACGATATATTGCTTTGTATTAACACCGGCGAAAAACAAAGTACCCCTGCCCTGCGTGAATTTACTGATGATGATGTATTTGCCAAGAACAAGCGTTTTGCATTTCCCAACGACCAGTTTTATTTAAAGACCGGTGCAGAGATGAGCAAAGTTTTTGAAGATCTGCCCGAAGCCATTGACAATACCAACGAGATCGTGGATAAAGTTGAACTTTTGAATTTAAAAAGAGATATCCTGCTCCCCCATTTTATCGTCCCCTCCAATTTTAAATCACAGGACGAATACCTGGCCAGTTTAACCTGGGCAGGTGCAAAAGAGCGATATAAAATTCTTTCTCCGGAAACGGAAGAAAGAATTCAATTTGAGCTGGGCATTATTGAAAAGATGGGCTTCGCCGGTTACTTTTTAATTGTGGGCGATTTTATTAGAGCGGGCCGTGATATGGGCGTGTTCATTGGCCCGGGTCGTGGCTCTGCTGCAGGCAGCGCTGTTGCGTATTGCACAGGCATTACCAATATAGATCCTATAAAATATAATTTACTGTTTGAAAGGTTCCTGAATCCGGAGCGTAAATCCATGCCGGATATAGACACAGATTTTGATGATGAGGGCCGCCAAAAAGTGCTGGACTATGTGGTTAATAAATATGGTAAGAACCAGGTAGCACAGATAATCACCTATGGTACCATGGCTGCAAAATCAAGCATCGCAGATGTGTCAAGGGTTATGGACCTGCCACTGGCCGAGAGCAGGGCCATCTCCAAATTGGTTCCTGATCGGCCCGGCATAAACCTCAAAAGATTATTGCATGCGCCATTTACCATCAAGGAGGCGAATGCTTTGACAGGCTCAGCAGGCGAAAAATCGCTTGAGGAAAAAGAACAGTTGCAATCAGAAGATATAGAAAATGTAAAAAAACTCAGGCAGATATATGCAGGCGATGATCTGCAAAGTAAGATATTACACGAGGCGGAAATACTGGAAGGTTCAGTTCGTAATACCGGTATTCATGCATCGGCAATCATTATTGCACCAAAGGACCTAACAGAATTATTGCCTGTAGCAACCTCTAAGGAATCTGATCTCTGGCTCACACAAATTGAAGGCAATTCTATTGAAGAAGCCGGTGTAATTAAGATGGACTTCCTGGGTTTAAAAACACTGAGCATTTTAAAGACTGCGCTACAGCTTATAAAACAAAACCACGGTATCGAGATCGATATTGATGCTGTACCGCTGGATGACGAAAAGACCTACAAGCTTTACCAGCAGGGCGATACCAACGGCACCTTCCAGTTTGAAAGTACGGGTATGCAGAAATATTTAAGGGAGCTTAAGCCTGATAAATTCGATGACCTTATTGCGATGAATGCCCTTTATCGCCCCGGCCCCATGGGTTATATTCCCGAATATATTGACCGTAAACATGGAAAGAAGCAGGTACAATATGATCTTGCTGATATGGAGGAATTCTTAAAAGAAACCTACGGTATTACGGTTTACCAGGAACAGGTGATGTTGCTCTCTCAAAAATTGGGAGGCTTTAGTAAAGGTGATGCGGATGTATTGCGTAAAGCAATGGGTAAAAAACAGATAGCAGTTCTCAATAAAATGAAAGTGCAGTTTGTTGATGGTGCAACGGAAAGAGGACATGCAAAAGAAATATTGGAAAAAGTATGGACCGACTGGGAGGCATTTGCTCAATACGCATTTAATAAATCGCACTCTACCTGTTATGCTTTTGTGGCTTATCAAACCGCATATTTAAAGGCGCACTATCCCAGTGAATACATGGCGGCGGTATTGAACCATGCAGGCAGTATTGATAAGATCACCTTCTTTATGGAGGAATGCAAGCGCATGGGATTGAAAGTACTTGGCCCTGATATCAATGAATCGCAAAATGGCTTTGCAGTAAATAAAAAGGGTGAGATCCGTTTTGGTTTCAGTGGTTTAAAAGGCGTGGGTGAAAATGCAATCGAGAACATTATTGAAGAAAGGAATAAGCATGGTCATTTTACTTCCATTTACGACCTGGCAAAACGAGTTAATCATCGTTCCGTAAATAAAAAATCCCTTGAGAGTTTAGTTTACTCAGGCGCATTTGATTGTTTTGAAGACATTACCCGTGCCCAATATTTTTACCAGGCCCCCGGTGATGTGCAGGGGCTTGAAAAGATCTTAAAATTCGGCTCCGTTTTCCAGGCTCAAAATGCAAACTCGGCCAATACTTTGTTTGGCGACCTGCAGATGCCCGATATCGTTCCCCCAAGGTTATCGGTTTGCGAACCCTGGCCTCTTGCCGTACAACTTGATTATGAAAAAGAAGTTACCGGCATGTTCATGAGCGGACATCCATTGGATAATTACAAGTTTGAGATCAGGCATTATAATATAACAGCTTTGGCCGATTATAGTGAATTTAAACTTGCGGTAAATACGCATCCTGCTCCTGCAAAGAGTTTCCGCCTGGCAGGACTGGTAGTAGATGCACAACATCGGCTTACTAAAAAGGGAAAGAATTTCGCCGTTTTAACTTTAGAAGATTATAGTGGCAAGGCAGAATTCATGCTTTGGAGCGAAGATTATGTGAAATATACAAACTACCTGGATAAGGGTTTGATCGTGATGATCGAAGGCGCTTTCAGGCAACGGTATGACGGACAGTCATACGAATTCAGTTTAAACAAATTGCATTTGCTGGAGACAGTTAAATCAACCCTCACCAAACAAGTGATCATTGATGTAGAGCCTCAGTTCGTTAACAAAGAAATGGTGGACTTCATAGATGCCAATGTAAAAGCAAACCCCGGTAAAACATCTATCAAATTCAATATCATTGATAGCCGCAATAAATTTAAAGTAGGCATGTACAGCCTTGAAAAAAGCGTGACCATGAATGATGACCTTGCCTTTTACCTGGATGAGAATAAAGATATAGAAGTGAACGTAGTCACGGGGTGACGTTAATCCGTTAATTGGTTAACCCGTTAATCCGTGGGGTGCATGCGGTTTCAGAATATTTCACTAAATAATGAATCTACGGATTAACCAATTAACGGATTAACCGATTAACGGTTCCAGGGTTTAACAGGTTTCTACTCTACCATATACACTTCCCTTCTCCCACCCTCAATGCAACTCATATAATCTTTCATGATCTCCTTTATCTCATCACTCATGGTGGCCGATCTTAGATTGGTAAAAAAGTCCCCGATATTTTCAGTTTCCGATTCCACTACTACCGTCCAGTATGGTCCTACTACATCGGTCATTACTTTCATGCTGCGCATCTCCTGTGTTTTTTCAAAATGAGGGGCTGCGGCCTTGAACATTTTTACCAGGTCTTTGGCTTTGCCTGGTCTTGCTTTAAAAACTTCTCTTACTAGGTACATAATATTTAAATTTTAGCTAATAAAGATAAACAACAAAGCCCCAAGTTGCAAGGGGTCAGGATTCAAGATTCAAGGCACAAGGTGCAAGAATCAAGATTCTGATAAAAAGCGGATTTTCCTACTTGGAATCTCCTTGTACCTTATTCCTTGCACCTTGTTCCTTGTTCTTTGCACCTTGTACCTTGTTTCCTAAGTCTTGCATCTTGGTTTGACAGACCCGACATTATGGCTCTATTTTGTCAAACTTATTTCATCACATGCTGTGGATATGTCATAAGATCATATTAATTTATTTGGAACTAAATTTGCAATTCACTCCTCAAATACCTTTAAAAAATAAAAATAAATACTATGGCACTTGAATTCACTGATGCGAACTTTAAGACGGACGTTTTAGAATCCGATAAATTATCTGTTATTGACTTTTGGGCTGAATGGTGCGGCCCCTGCCGTGCAATAGGCCCTGTAATTGAAGAACTGGCTAAGGATTATGATGGCAAGGTAAATGTAGGCAAGGTAAATGTTGATAATAACCCGCAGATATCTATGAACTATGGCATTACCAGTATCCCTGCTATCCTTTTTGTAAAAGGCGGTCAGGTAGTTGATAAACTGGTAGGTGCACAACCTAAGGCAAACTTTGTAAAGAAGATAGAGCAGCATAAATAAACGCTGATCATTAAGATTAATTTGATTTCGCAGATAAAAAAATCCCCACGAAACTTCGGGGGGATTTTTTATGCAACAATAGTTGAGTTGAAGTAATTAATGTTACACTTCCTTTATTTCGTTGGGGTTATGCTTATGCCTGAATGAAACAGCGAAAAATACCCCAACAACCGCCACATAGATCGCAAAGGCCAGCCATATGCCATGCCAGTCCCGGTTACCATCTGCCGATGTATAATATTTTTGAATGAGCCACCCGCTTACCAAAGCTCCTAAAACGGCACCAATACCATTGGTTACCATCATGAAAAGCCCCTGTGCACTGGAACGTATCTTGGGGTCTGTGGTAGTTTCTATAAAAAGCGATCCGGATATATTGAAAAAGTCAAATGCCATTCCATAAACGATACAGGAAAGTATGATCATCCATAATCCACCCTCGGGATCGCCGTAGGCAAATAAGCCAAAACGCAAAACCCATGCTATCATAGAGATCAACATCACCTGTTTAATACCAAATCGTTTTAAGAAAAAAGGTATGGCCAGTATAAACAATGTTTCTGATATCTGGGATATGGACATAATGATTGTCGAATATTTGACTACGAAAGAATCGGCGTATTGAGGTATTTTCTCAAACTCCGACAAATAAACATCCCCATACATATTGGTTAATTGAAGTGCTGCACCCAAAAACATAGAGAACAAAAAGAATAAGATCATTTTTGTTTTACTAAACAACTTAAACGCACTCAATCCCATTTTTTCAACCCAGGTGGCATTTTCTGCAATAAGTTTTGGGGGTGGGCATTTAGGAAGTGTAAAAGAATAAAGGCCCAATACTACTGCAGCAGCAGCAGCTATGTAAAACATATTTCCCGATGCCTTATTGCCAGTGAGATTAGTGAACCACATGGCCGCAATAAAACCAATAGTGCCCCAAACCCTTATTGGCGGGAACACTTTAACAACATCGTAGTCATTGTTCTTTAAAATGGTATACGAAATGGAATTTGATAAAGAAATAGTAGGCATATAACAAAGCATAGCTCCGAATATAATCCACCAGAAGGTGGCCGGATCTTCTACTGAAGGTATATAAGCTAAAAACAAAGCGCCGATAATGTGTAGTATACCATATAATTTTTCAGCACTTATCCATCTGTCGGCTATGATACCTATTAGTGCCGGCATGATCAGTGATGCAAATCCAAGGGTAGAAAAAATAGCACCAAAGTCGGCTCCGCTCCATTGTTTAGTACCAAACCAATAATTACCAACGGTTATTAACCATGCACCCCATACAAAAAATTGCAAAAAACTCATTGCAGTAAGACGGAACTTAATATTCATATAGCGGTGTTTTATTTTTATACTTGAAAGATATAGATTTATTAAACATGGTTAAGCAAAAAATTAGCCTTGCAAAAGCCTTTATCACCGTAAATTTGCAAAAAAAGAAGATGACAGGAGCCATTGATGTATTGGTTGATACAGTGCAGGATAAAGGCCTAAAGCAGGTAGCAACAAAAATAAAGAATGGGCAACGTATTACGGATGAAGAATGTTTACTGCTTTTTGAAAGAGGCAGCCTTGCTTTTGTTGGTGCTCTCGCCAATTTTATCCGGGAAAAGCTGCATGGCGATACAACCTATTTTAACCGCAACTTTCATATTGAGCCTACCAATGTTTGTGTGTTCAGCTGCGAATTCTGCTCCTACTCCCGCCTGTATGCCCATAAGGAAGAAGGCTGGGAATTAAGCATTGAACAGATGCTGGATATTGTAAAGACCTATGATGGCAAACCCATTACCGAAGTGCATATTGTAGGTGGTGTTCATCCAAAAATGAATATGGCGTATTTTATTGAACTTATGCAAAAGATAAAAGCCCACCGGCCCGAGCTGCATGTAAAAGCATTTACAGCTGTTGAACTCGATTACATGTTTCGCAAAGCAAAGCTTACCGTTGCCGAAGGGATGAAACAATTACACGAAGCTGGCCTGGATAGTTTACCCGGTGGCGGAGCAGAAATTTTTCACCCCGAGATAAGAGAAAAGATCTGTGCCGATAAAGTTGATGCCAATGGCTGGCTGGCCATTCATGAAGCAGCCCACAATTTGGGATTGCATAGTAATGCCACCATGCTATACGGCCATATTGAAAAATATGAGCACCGGGTTGATCATATGCGGAGGCTGCGGGAATTGCAGGATAAAACCGGGGGCTTCAATACTTTTATTCCATTAAAATTCCGCAATGGTGATAACGCCATGAGCTATGTGCCGGAATCTGTTACCACCGAAGATATGAGGCTATATGCCATTGCGAGGATCTACTTAGATAATTTTCCGCACCTGAAAGCTTACTGGCCCATGCTTGGCAGGGAGCATGCACAGTTGAGTTTATCGTTTGGCGTAAATGATATTGACGGAACCATTGACGACTCTACCAAAATTTACAGTATGGCCGGCAGCGAAGAGCAATCCCCCGCTATGAGCACGGCAGAACTGGTTACATTAATTAAACAGGTGAACCGTAAACCGGTAGAACGTGATACTTTGTATAATGTAGTTAAGGACTACAGCGATGTGGATTTTAAAACGATGGATGCTTCATTAAATTAATGAATTGTAAATAAAAGGCAACCTGCCCGTATGAGCAGTTTGCCTTTTAAACTTTATAATCTATTATTAATTCTTTGTGATCATCTGCCCGTTATTATAGATCTCTACTGTGGCAAGTATTTTTTTAGACCATGGAGATACTTTGGTCTTGCTGTTAAAAAATTCCAGCGCCTTATTATCTTCCTTCAGCATGCTTAATAAAACATCTTTTGAATAGGCAATGATAAATCCATCATTACCATGTTGCAGGAAGAATTCTTCCACGGTATTTCCTCCATTATAATACTTACGGCTGTACACATTGAGTTTACCTGATATGATTCTTACAGCAAACCCCGGCAAAGCATCAACTGCCACCTGGCTTTTTTTAGTACTGGTAATGATCTTTGAAGAAACTGCATAATAGCGGCTGTCCTGGTATGCCATAATTTCCTTAGCATAAATTACGGTCTTTTCATCTGCAAGCAGGTGCGGCGTTTTTAAAACGCCTGTAACCAGTTTTAAAGAACTGTACTGCTTAACAGTACCATCGTTAAACTGCACATAACAGGACCTGGATTCTTTTTTGGGATCTTCAACTTTAGGATCAGCTGCTGTAACCGTTTTATGGCTTACAGCGAAGGATGTGAGTAATACCACACATAGAAGTGCAGCAATAGCTGTCAGATTTTTTTTCATTGGGTTGAGGGTTTTCAGCTTAAACGATAAACCTGCTGAATTATTATGAATGGCTTAAAAAAATTATTCATAGTAAGCTTGCTGGTTAGCCTTTATACCTAATCGCAGCTTAAAACATCATTAAACTCACTTTATAAATTAATTATTTATTACTGTTTAACAAAAAGAACAATAATAAGAATTAAAGCGACAAATAAGAGTGTGAGGCAACTAACAGCCAGGTAAGTAATGGTTCTCATAATCATAGGATTTAAGAATAAATTTTAGCAAAAAATATACCAACAGCTCATTATGCTGAATAAATAAACACGTTGTAAATATACTTCGTATTTATACATGCCCGGCATGAGCTGGAGCCCGCTAACCAGCAACAGCAAGACCTTATGGCCATTGCATAAAAATTAATTATATTGTATGCAAAACCACATATTATGAAACGCAATAAAATTATTTTTCTTGTGATCTCCCTCTTATTTATTACAATAGTTTCATGCAAAACGGTGGGACGTGTTGCAGCCCGGTACTGGCTAAAAAAGGAGATCAGAGAATTTGTTTCCAACTGTGAGAACATGGCCGGCAAGGTGATCGGCAGCGAAAAGGCTAATAAATACTGCGATTGCTCAGTTGACCTGGTTGCAGAAAAATATCAAAATTACCAGGATGCTAAAAATCTTTCTGTGCTTGAAATAGTTGATTTTATAAACAAGTGCAAGTAGAAAGGTCATTGGTTACTTAGTCATTCATAGTAGCGAATAGCGGACCATTTGCTTGATAACTTAATGGCTGATATTAGTTATTCACCACTACATCTATTACCTGCATTTTATCGGTACTCTCCCACCTGAACCGGACGGTATATAGCTTTGCATATGCCGTTTTTAATCGGTAAGGGATCTTTAGCGTATAACTTACTGTATTGTTCTCCAGTGCGCCTTTAACCTGTTTTAAAAGCATATCGGTGATCTTTACTTCATTCATGTCACTGTCATATACCCAGAAATTTTCTTTGCCGCTAAAAATATCCGACATACTGGATCCTTCAATATTGGGTATATCCAGGCTGGTATATGCCATTTTAGGAGCAACCTTAATTGAGGTATCGGTGTTTACCGTCATATTTTTGATTTGTACGCCGTTACTTACGGCCTTGGCGGTTGAATTGGTTTTTATAGCTTTTGCAGTCCGGGAAACATGAACCGTTTCCCCGGGCCTGGCATAGGTAACAGGCATTTCAAGCCTTAATTGGCTTTTACTTTTAATGTCATAAAGCCTGATCTTTACCTGCCCGTTAAAACTGCCCTTGGTTATGGTATGAGGCACCATGAACCTGATACTGAATTTTTTTTGAAATGCTGCACCAAAACCGGTGGCCTGGTTGGCTGCAAAGGCATTAGGTATTTTTGCAAGGATATCTCCTTTGGGAGATAGGATGAACACTTCAGCGCCGGCAAAAAAGGTTTTATTATTATCAATAACAAATCCGGCGGGCTGCATTAATTCTACTTCCACCTCTTTATTTAAAGGGATACGGTTACTAAGCAAATGGGCCCCGTCTACTTTTACATTGATAGCATCAGCCGATAATCCCTCATTAAAAAACTTCATGCCGGATAAAGGTATAATGCCATTTTTTTGAGCCGGGCTTATATTGCTGTAGCAAATGAAGAAAATAAGCAAGAGAACAGGTTGCTTTATAAGGTTAGGGGAAATTTTCATTGGATCTAAAACATGTTGGGGTTAAAAAAATCTTCGGCTTTACAGGCAAGATAAGCAAAAACTGAACGAATATGGAGGGCTTTTATTATGGTGAAAAGCCTTTTATATTTAATTTAGGATTTAATGATCCGCGTTAAACATAAAATTACATGCCTGTTGCATGTGCATTTCCAACAGGTAAGATCCTGATCTTCCACCTCCTGCCCCACAATTTTGCTGAGCCGGTTGGGTTACTGAATTTTATAAAGTATATTCGGAGCTTGTTAGCGTTGCTTACACAAACTGCATTTATCAAAACGATCATTTTCATGCGTGGGACATTTCTTATACTCCTTTTCTTTTGTATATCCATGGCCGCTACAGCGCAAAAAAATACTGTTGACAGTCTTACCACCTTATTGGACAATGAGAAGACCGACACCGCTAAAGTGAAATTGATGAGACAGCTGTCCCGGCTCGTAAGTGGCTCTGATCCCGGGCTGGCTCTTGTTTACTCACAGAGAGCATTGAACCTGGCAACTACTGCTAATTATGCCGAAGGACAATCAAAATCACTAGGTGATATGGCCTATATCTATAACACTATGGGTAATTACCCTAAAGCGCTGGAACTTAACCTGCGTAAACTTAAACTGGATGAAAAAGGGAATAGCCCCTATAATCTTGCTATGGCATTATTGAACATTGGGATTGTTTACCGCTACCAGGAAGAATATAGTGAAGCATTGAAATATTATTACCGGGCAGATTCGGTGATCCGGCAAAATAACAGGGAGGAGGCCAAATATTATATTTATATGAACCTCGGCGATACCTATGATATGCTTAATAGAACGGATTCATCATTCAGTTATTTTAATAAAGCGCTGATCATCTCCAACAATTTAAAAAATGATGATTATATCGGTAATGCCATGACAGGACTGGGGCATACTTATTTTAAACAAGACAACTCAGCTTTTTCCCTGTTATATTACAGTACTGCAATAACCAACCTCAAAAAAGCAGATAATGATGATGTGATGTGTGAGGCCATGCTTGGGCTTGCAAGGCTATACCAGCAGCAATTACATAAAAACGATTCTGCAGTATATTATGCATCGCTTGCTTTACAGATAGCCGAAAAAACTCCAATTTTACCCAAGCAGTTAGAAGCTGCCAATTTCCTGGCTAACCATTATAAAACATTGCAGAATACGGACAGCGCTTATTTTTATCTACTGAAAGTAAAGGAACTGAACGATTCCATAAACAGTAAAAAGAAGATCAGGGAGCTGCAATTGATGTCGAGCAATGAGAGCATCCGCCAGCAGGAAATAGAAGAAAGTAAACGGGTTGCTGAAAAAGTAAGAAAACAGCAGCTACAATTATTGTTTATCGGGATCTTTATACCCGGATTTTTCCTCCTTACGCTCCTGCTTAGCCGCATCAGGATACATACCAGGGTGATCAAAGTGCTAGGCATCCTGTCCCTGTTGATACTGTTTGAATATTTAACCCTTCTGCTCCACCCTACTGTTGCCAAACTTACAAATTATACCCCTGTATACGAGATGCTGATATTTGTAGCCATAGCTACCATACTGATACCCGGTCACCACCGGCTTGAGAACTGGCTTATAAAAAAATTGACCCAAAGGAATGGGTCAATAAGGCTAAGAAAAGTAAAATTTAAAGTAAAGGGCGCTGTGGATGATGCCAGCAATTAATTAACCGCCACCACCAGGTGTTGGCGCCTGGTTACCGGGTATTGAATCCATCGTGTCTTTAACGGGAGGCGGAATTACAGTTGTTTTAATTTCTGTACTGGTGGAAGAATCTGTTACTACAGCTTTATCCGATTTACTGTCATTACAGGCAGTTACGGCAAAAGTTAACATTAAGATTCCGCCGAGAATAAATTGCAGTTTGGTTTTGGTATACATATGTAAGGTTTTAGACTATAAGGTTACAATTAAATTTTCATAATATCAACAATATATCATCAAATGCAAAAACTTTTCTTCATTTTAATGTAACTTATGTACGTGAAAAAAACGGTCATACTACTGCTGGTCCTTTGTATGCATGCCCTATACCTGCAGGCACAAACAGTGTATGAGTTATCCTTTTCGCTTTCCAATACAACTGATACCATTGCCTGTAAAGCTTTTTTTATTGATAATAATGATGGCAGTGGAAAACTGAGATTAAGGTTTATTGCTCCAGCAGGTAAAGACAGCATACTAGCCGAACTTGATGTTACAGAAGAAAATCCCGAGGCAGTGGAAGCCTGTTTTAAGAATGATCGGATCTTTTATAAACTGGCAAGGGTAAATTATATTGACAGTAAAGACCCCGGTATTCCGCTTCCGGGCTTTCTTTGTTTTAAAAAAGATGCAGCCACTGGTTTGTTTGAACCCATGGGTTTAACAAACTCAACTAAAGATTGTAATGCTGATGTGATAAGGTTCAGCAACATCAGCTTTATAAAACAGCAGGACCTTACCAAAGAATTTGTACTAACGTACTTTAAACCTTATGACATTTTTTACAGGAATCTTTTTGTGACCAATAACAGCAAAGCATTAACCACTGCCCAGCAAAGTGTAAAGCTTTACCTGCTCTTTGTTGCCAATACAACAGATGCAAAGATCGGCACAGCCGACAGGAAGAACATGAATGATGCCATTGCCTTCTTTGGTAAGATAAAAGACTTCCTCGGCATTGCCCAATTCCTATATGATACAGTTGCAGGGGCAAATTACAACAAGCAAACAGTTGAAAAAAAGATACAGACATTCTTAACGCCCGGGCCAAATGATATTGTGGTATTTTATTACAGCGGCCATGGTTATCGCAAACCAAAGGATGGCAGGCCCGGCCCTTATATTGACCTCCGGATCGATTATACAAAAAGTTACCTGGTCAATTCTCTAAGCATGGAAGACATAAAGGAGATGATCATTAAAAAGGGCGCCAGGCTAAACCTCATCTTAAGTGATTGCTGCAATGATTATGTTACCAGCACCAACCCCATGGTACAGGACCAGGCCATCAGTGGTAAAAAAGGAGGCTTTGACCTGAACTGGAGTACGCAAAACTGCCGCGATCTTTTTTTAAATACAACACCCACTACTATACTGGCAACTGCGGCTGAGCCTTACCAGCTGGCGATCAGCAATCCTGTTTTCGGAGGTTTCTTTTCAACTTTTTTCAGGAATGCAGTAGAAACCCATTTAAGCTACGCAAAGAATAATGTAACCTGGACACAGCTCTTTGAGCAGGCAAAAGTACAAACAGAGCGTAAAACCAGCCGTACCTGGTGCAATGATGCTAAAACGATTAAATGCGGCAAACAGCGGCCTTATGTAGACATCCGCTATGGCAGGTTTTAGTTAAGCGGATAATTTGCATGGTATTGCTTTATGGAAAGATTATTGACCAGTGTTTTCCATCTTTCAGTTTTACGCAAGCCATCCAGGTATGGATCATATTTAAGCACATAAGAATAATTAAACCCACGCTTTATTGCTATTTCAACCCATTTGAATGCTTCGCTTGTGTTGCCGGTCTTTGCATATAGTCGCCCCAACGAATAGGCAGCATTTACATTCATGTTATTTAATTTGAAATGCTGCTGGTAATAAGGGATTGCTTCTTTTGGTTTGTTGGAAAGCATGAACATCCGTCCACGCAGATCTGCTATATCTGGCCTTATATAAGGGTGAATAGCTTCTGCCATATCGAGTAAGAGCTTTGCGTTGGTAAACTTTCCTGCATGAATATTGAACTTTGCCAGTAGTAATCTTTTTTCAAAATTGATCTGGCTGCTGTCGTATAAATATTCAAGTTGGTTTAAGGCTGCCCTGTTCTTAAAGAGCGCTGTATAAATATCAACCAGGTTCAATCTTGCATTGGCATTATCAGGAATAAATTCCAGCGATCTTTCAAAATACGGGTAGGCTTGTTTTTTGGATCCGGCCCACTGGTAAATATTTCCTATTTTATAATTGATATCTGCAAGCGCTTCTTTTTGTGAGAAAAGTTCCGCCGATCTTTTTAAATAGATGAGGCCATCTTTCCTTGGAAGGTAAATTACATTGGCCAACGGTATGAATTCATAGGTACCCGGCACCTGATAGGATTTGGGAAATTCCAACAGGGTTCGCATGTCTACAGTTACCCTGCGGGGTGCGCCTGTTTCAGATAGATCTGATAAGCTGTATTCCCTTTTTTCGGCAAGCTCCTGATATATCTCCATATCGATTAAAAGTTCTTTATTCAACAAAGGGAACCAGGCTATGGAATCAAAATATGGAACCCGGGCATTGGCTGATGCCCTACTGTACAGCAATAACCCCAGTTTGTAATTCCAGTTGGCATCATCCGGGAATTTTTCAATTGTCCTGCGATAAAATTCATTCAACTCCCTTTCCGAACGTTCCTTATCCAGTACTGCATATGCTTTGATGGTTGCCTCAGCTTCAGTATACCGGCCCTGTCTTTCATATAACCGCCATAATTTGATATACCCGCCAATACTGAACGTATCAAGAATTATGGCCTCTTTAAAAAAAACTTCAGCTTCTTCTAAGTGTTTCCACTGTTCATACAGCGTACCCAAAAAATAATGCTCTTCTATCTGCGGGTAATATTTCTGTTCAAAGAAATTCTCAAAACAGGAATGATCATAGGGATATACAAAAGAGCGCTTAACAGAATCAACATAGCTTTTAAAAGCACCGGTATCAAGTGAATATTTAAGGGCAAGCCTGAACATCACTTCAGCCTCTTCCCATTTCTGCTGGTCATAAAAAATTTTACCCATGTAATGAAATACAAGGGGATTTGTTCTATCATTTGCGATCACCCTTTTTAATATCCTGACAGCATTGGCGTAATTACGCTTTCCGTACTCCTGTACCCCCCAGGTTAAAAAAGCAAAAATATCCGTAGGCAATAAAATAGAGGTATCAACCTCACAAAAAAGCGGGGCAAAAGGGGCCATAATGGCTGTGATGGGTAACACATCCCACCCATTGCCCTGGAAATGAAATCCTTTTTTTCGCAGGTCGGCCTCGTAAAAGAAAGAATCAGCCTGAGCATAATCTGTAGTTTTCACGTAGGTAATAGCAAGTCTTTCAAAAGGCAGAAAATGACGGGAATTGACGTTTATGGCATTGCGGTATAATTCTTCGGCAAATAAATTATTCCCCAGTTTTTCATTGATAAATGCCTGGTTTATGAGCACAGACTGAAGACCGGCCTGCAGGCTATCTGCAGTTTGACATGCTATGTTTGCTTTATCCAATTTACCGGTTACTGCATACAAACCACATAAGTTAGAGAATGGTATAGCCCAGCGGGGTGATAATTGTGTTGCCTTGATAAATAATTTTTCAGCTTCTTTATACTCTTTTTTATACTGGTTAAGTATCGCCAGTTCATTATAAATATAGGCAGCATATTCTTCCAGGGCCAATGCTTTTTGCTGTTCTCTGAAAGCCTGCTCTATCAATTGTTTGGGATTTGCTGTCAGGGGAATTTTAAGCCGCAGCGTAACGCCAGTAAAATAATGCAACAATACGGCTGTGGTATTTGAAAGATATTTATCGCCCTGTGATAATTTCAAAGCAGTGGCAAACATCCTGGTATAAATATCATACCCACTGCTGTTGGCATTATAATACCTTCTCTTTTCCAGTTCAGCTTCATCGCCTTTTAAATACCTCAGGATCACATCCTGGCCTTTATCAGTAATAGCCCTGCTTATTGAAATATTAAAGTTCTCCAGGTTTTCTTTATCACTTAATTGCTGCTTAAGTTCTTCCAGTTTGATTTTTTGAGATTCAGAAATCTGTCCGGTTTGGAGCTTATTGATTAAGGTTAAAGCAATTGTTTCTGCAGCAATAGAATCCAGTTTCAGGTCCCTGGTCAATGCTTCCAGGTTTTCCTTTTTCAACAATCTAAAAAATTGATCTTCCGGTTCAAGATTTATATCCCCAGGTAGCGGCGGAGCCGTGAGTAATATTACATTGGCAACAGAATCGTCCCTTACCAGTTGCTGTACTTTAATTGCTTCAGCCTTAACAACAGTTGACATTACAAAATCCATCTTCTCTGCTTTTATTACCGGGGTTTGTACCTCACCATCACTTTTAAGTACGGGGTCATTGGCCATGGCGCTTTCCATATAATTTTTAAGCTCACCCAGCGAAATGCTTTTATCCTCGTTTTTATCGGCCAGCCCTCCCTGTAAGCCATTCACCAGGTGATAAGAAAAAACGCCCCTGCCCCCACCCCAATCTTTTTTTTCATTGGATAACTGGTCAGGTGTACAGGAAGCCATTCTTATTTCCTTTTCTTTAGCAGCCAGTAACTGCTCCCCCACTAAATAATTTCCCTTGAATTTGCTTCCGGCCATTTTACCGGAGTGACAAGCATCCGTTATCATCACTACATTTGCGCGTATTTCTACAGCCAACGTATTGGCAACATCATTTAGATAATCAATGCTGAGCGCCATATTCACAAAAGCAGCCGAAGGGGTATTGTAACAGATGAGGTAACCATTTTTATACATGGTCACATTTTCAAGAGCTCCATGTCCTGAAAAATAAAAAAAAACGTTATCATCTTTCTTGCTGTTTTCTTTAAGCCAGCGAATGGCTTTGTCAACTTCGCCTGAAGTTGCCGCTGAATCAACCAGGAGCTTTATATTTTGCCTGGGTACCGATCCTCCTGAGGCTGACATTAAAAAATCTGCAAATACAGTTGCATCACGGTTCGAGAATTCAAGTTGCTCAATATCGGGATCGGCATAGGCAGAGATACCAATTACAACGGCATAGGTATTTGGTTTAAAAGCGGGCTGTGATGGAACCATTAAAGGCTGAGCAGGAACAGTACCTATACAGGCAAGCAATGCAAAAATCAAAATGAAATATCTCATTGCTTTAAGGTAGAGTTAGTGCAGTTAATGGTAAAAGCAGTTATCCTTAAAGATAATATTAAAATGGGGTAATGCAATAAGCATTCGGCTTTAGTCATGTAGACCGAAGGAGAAATCTGATCCAGTTTTAAAAGCAGATTTCTCTCCCGATCGCTATCGTGATCGAAATGACAGTACCAAAAAACAAATGCTGCAGTATCAAACAGCAGCCTTCAATTATAAAATATGGGGCAAACAGAATTAATCAGCGTACAACTGGTTAAATAATAATTTAAACGTTCCATGTGATTGAGCCCTGAAGCTGATCTCCGGTGTAAAAGCATATAACTTTCCTTTGCCTACTGATGCCTCAAATGCAGTGACACCGTTCTTGAGGTAAGCCTCACCCCAACTCCAGCCGCTGCGTAATATCTTATCGGTACCAAACCATGCCAATGGTTTTATCACGCCACTGCTTACTGCCTGGGGTTTTAATTTAAAAACAGGACTGTTATCAAAATAGATATCTGTCTCTGTATTCATCCCCGAAGCTGCAGGCTGGCTGTTATCAATGCTCATACGTAAAATGCTTCCGGGAGTATAATATTTATCCCGACCCAAAGCTTTCTCCTCCCCATTCACGATCTCTACCATCGCATCACTTACAGGCAACCCAAGATGGTAAGCTAACTGGGTGCTGCTGCCGATCGTTACAATATTTCCCCCTTGTTCTAAGAATAATTTTAATTGCGGTATCGATCTTTCAGCTGTGATCCTTCCCTGCATCCTTTTAAATTCTTCGGGTATACTATCAACTGTGGTGGACCTGCCGGTATTTGGATTATTCCGGCTGCTATAAGCCGGTATGGCACCACCCACAAACACGATCACATCATACTTTGATATGAGATTTCCGGTATCAATATCTTTTGGATAGATCACATCGAAAGAATAATCATTCTGTTCCAGTATCCAGCGTGTCCAGCCCGATGGCATGGAACCGCCATAAGTATCCCACAATGCAATTCTTGCTTTTTTAATTTTAGCTGTTGTTGCTGGTTTTTTATCAACTTCAATAAAATCAACCGGGTAGGATGTAACGATCTTATCAATAGCTGACTTTGCTTTTGCAGAAGCAGGAATATAAAATGAACCATTGCTGTATGGTGAGCCTGCTACAACATTGCCTGTTCTGAATACATCAATACCGGCATTAATTAAATTGTTGACTGCTTTATAAGATTGATTGGCACGGGCATCTAATACATAACCTGCTGCTGAATTTTTTACAGGATCACCATTAAGTTTTATTAACTGGCCCAACGGATTTTTTTCAAACGGTCCTTCAAAGCCATCCATAATGCGGTGGAACTGTACACCCATCTGGTAAGCAAGGGTCCAGCCTGCAGCATCATAAGGAGCAACAGGCGGACCGCCCGGATATTGAAAATCATTTGGGTGATCCTGCGGCTCAAACATATCAAGCACATGCGGCCTAAAAGCCTGGTTGGTTTTTACGATATAAGAATTGGCCGGGTATTTTTTTCCTGCAACGGTAAATGCTGCCGATGCTTTTTCAACAACAATGCCGGTCTTGATCAATGCATTTAAAAATTCAACAGCAGTGGCAAGATCGGGCTGATCAGCAGGAATAATATAACCCCGTGGATCTTTAAAGGCGATATTCTTCATCACACTGTCATAAAACTTAACCGGCACATTGGATGAAGCAGGCCTGTTAGTCTCCGTATTCGTTCTTACTCTTTTTAATGAATCCTGGTGAAGCCTATCCATCTCTGCGATCTTTGATGGAGAAAGCGACCAGGTATTTTTGTTGCCTTTATCAATTGAATTCCTGCCCATGCGGTAAATATTCATCAACAGCTCATCCCGGTTCCTGGATGCATAATTCAAAACAGCATAGTTCAGGGAAACTGAATAATCAATCGTTTGTCGGAACAACCACCTTTGAGGAACAATTGGATTGGGTGTAGCTGCATTGGGTATGAGCCTGGAAGTTACCAGCGGAATTATGGAAGGATTAGGGCTGCCCACAATTTCTGTAAGTAAACCGATCATATTGTGAAAATAAGTGGTAGTACGCAGCCCTCCATTGTACCATGTGGAAAAAACAGAACCCGATTTACTGGTATAACCAGGTTTATTTTCTGCATTCAAACGGTTTTGCATGGCCGCACCAACTGCATCAAGCCCGGTAATAATTAAAGGATCAAATACATAATTGAAAGGATCCCTGTAAGGTGCACCAGCAACAATGGAACCTGCGGGCCCCGACTGGTGGTGATTGTACATGATCTGCGGTATCCACTCTACAAATAACTGTCTGCCTATATTCTGCGATTCTTTCATGTTTAGCATATAAAAATCACGGTTGTTATCATGGCCAACATATTTCTGGTACAGGCGCGGTACATTGGATAAGTTTCTCTTTTCAGGATTGGTTTCCCTCATGTACCAGTTACTCACCAACTCCTGTCCGTCAGGATTGGCATGCGTCATTAAAATAATTACATCATTCAAAATCCTCATCGTTTCATCATCATTCCTGCTCAATAACTGGTATGCAGTTTCAATAAGCTGGTGAATACCCGCAGTTTCCGTAGCATGCAGCCCACCATCTATCCAAACGACTGCCTTGCCGGTCTTTGCAAATTCCTTTGCCTGTTCCGGGGTTATGTCTGCATTACCCAGTCTTTGAGATACCTGTTTGTACTCCTGCAGCTTTTTATGATTGTCGGGGGAAGTTACGATCATCATGAACTGTTCTCTCCCTTCTTCTGTCTTACCGATCACGGTATACTTTGCCCGGTCAGATGCTTGAGCCAGCTTTTTAAAATAAGCCTCAGTTTGTGTAAAGGTTGTTAGCTGATAATTGTCTCCAATGTTAAAACCAAAATGTTCTTTTGGTGTTGGGATCTTTTGACCTGACACGGAACAAACAAGAAAATAAAAGAAAAGGAAAAGAGAAAACAGTTTTCGAAATACCATAGAATTTTAATTTTTAGTATTTAAAAACAGACTTTTTACCATATCACCTGTTTAACTATACAATTCAAATATAATTATTATCACTTGTTTATTTAGAATGATAATCAGATATAAAATCTTGCAATACATTAATTCTTGTGTTTTTAAATATAAGTTCATTCATATCTAAAATAACAATACCTTTATTCTGTTCAAGTAAGCAGTATCCCATTAAACATGCCAAATTCCTTAATCCTCAATCCAGCCTGGTTTACGCGTAAGCGTATGCTTTTATTTTCACTTTGTTTTTCACTGGTCATACTTAGTTCTGTGGTGTATTGGTTTGCTCTGCAGAACAAGTGGCTGATCACAGCCTATAATAAACAAAATGAAATGTCGGTTGAGCAGGATAAATTTGAAGAGCTGATTTTCGATATTCAAACTGCTGAATCAGCTTCAAGGGGATATGCGGGTTCCGGAAATCCCAAGTTCATGGTCGGCTTTCCATCCCAGATCGACTCTATTCGTGCCGGTCTCAGGCAACTTACCAGATTCCAGGATAAGGGTCAATCAACCATCGACCCTGCCCTATTTGTGCAACTTAAAATGTTGGTACATGAAAAGATCAAATTTATGCAGCGGGTTAGTACGCTTTGCGAAATGGGTGACTGCGATTTAGCGCTCACATTGATTGCAACGGAAAGGGGGTTAGTACTTACTGATTCAATTTTATCAATACATCATGCTGCAAATACTTCCATGCTTCATTCATTAGGGCAATCAAAAAATATATTTAACCTTGAAAACAACAAGTATTATAATATAGCCTATTGGGGCATTGTTGCTTCCATATTATTTACTATTATAGTTGTTTATTTTTTATTTAACGGGATCAAAAAAGTAGAAAAGGTAACCAATGAGTTGATGTTGGAAAGAGAACATCTTGGAATAACCTTTAAAAGTATTGGCGAAGGACTGATTACAACCGGGAGTGACGGAAAGATCATCTATATGAACCCTGCCGCTGAAATTTTAACCGGCTGGAGTAATAAGGAAGTAAAACACAAACCGTTGCAAACTGTTTATGATGTGATTAATGAAGAAACGGGTTTGCCGTTTGATTGTATTGTAAACCGCATAATAAAAGAGGATAAAACGGTTGAATTGGAAAATCATACCATTCTGCGGTCAAAAAATGCAGGTAACAGGGTGATCAGTAATAATGGGTCGCCGCTGAAGGACCGAGATGGAAATGTATTAGGTGCCGTACTTGTATTTAAAGATATTACTGAGCACAAAAAAAATGAAGAAAAAATAAAAAAAGCCATTGAACGGTACGATATACTTTCAAGAGCTACAAGCGATACAATCTGGGATTGGGATATCATTAATGATTCCATACTCTATAATCACAACATGAATCAAACCTTCGGTTATTCAAAAGCAGCTATAAAAAACGGAGGAAACTGGTGGAGAAGCAATCTGCATCCCGATGATTACGAAAATATTAATTTGATCTTAGACGAGGAATTTAAAAAAAGGTCAGAAACAATTCAGATAGAATACCGTTACAGGTGTGCAGATCTGTCATACAAAAATATTTTAGACAGGGCCTACATAGTTTATAATATGGAGGGATTGCCTATTCGTATGATAGGTGCCATGCAGGACATTACAAAAGAAAAGGAACATGAACGGCATATTGCCATTGCTATTACTGATGCCCAGGAAAAAGAAAGAAAGGAACTTGGAATGGAATTACACGATAATGTTAACCAGTTGCTGGGAGCTACACTGCTTTACCTGGGTATGGTCATCAAAACAGGAAATACTGAGCGGGAAGGAGTTAACGTGTTGAAAGATTGCGTTAAATACATTCATGAAGCTATTAATGAGCTACGCAGGCTTTCGCACCGGTTAACACCTTATGGGAAAGAAGAAGTGCCGCTGAAGCAGCAAATAGAACATTTAATTGAACCGATGCAGAAGACAGGGCAGTATGAAATAAGCCTGCACGTAGATACATTTGTAAGTAGTGCTGTGGACAGTGAGATACAAACCAATTTATACAGGATAATACAGGAACAACTAAACAATATATTAAAGCATGCTGAAGCCAGTAAGATTAAGATCAGTGTACGGCTTACCAAAAAATTGATCAAATTAAATATTACAGATAATGGAAAAGGTTTTGATCCTTGTGCATTAAAAGATGGGATCGGATTGGAGAATATGAAAAGACGTGCCGAAATGTTCTCAGGTAAATGTAAACTAAGATCATCGCCTGGCAATGGTTGCGAATTGCTGGCGGAAATGCCCCACAAAACTAACCCGGAAAAAGTTACCAAAAAGGTGGAGTTCATCGCTGTTATATCATAGCGGGTATTTTTGCTTATGCTATCTATCTCATATAAACTAAATTTGCAGCTATAATTTAAAATTGAGTTGCAATGAGCAAACATGATATACTGCAATTAAGCATTTACATTTTATCGGGACTTATAGCAGGCCTCCTACTCTATAAGATCATAATGCCTTTGTTTGCAAGATTGGCAGCTAAAACCACAATTAAATCGGATGACCTGATCATTAAAACCATCAGCAAATGGGTCATCCCATGGTGCCTTGCGCTGGGTTTGTTTTTAGGGTTAAAGCGTTTGGAACTTGATAACCTTTTTTATTACTGGCTTGAGAACGGCCTGATGATCTTTTATATTTTATCGGCTACGCTTATCGTGGCAAAGGTTGTTTCGGGAATGATCAAGATCAAAACGGCCGGCACTGATGCAATTATACCATCCTCATCCATCATCAGCAATATAATCATCATTATCATTTATTGCATTGGGCTGTTGATCATCCTGCAGTCGCAGGGAATTTCTATTACGCCTGCGCTTACAGCATTGGGTGTTGGCGGACTGGCCGTAGCATTGGCACTTCAACCCACCCTTTCCAATTTATTTGCAGGATTACAACTCATCTCATCAGGTAATTTTAATCGTGGCGATTTTGTAAAATTAACTACGGGTGAAGATGGATTCATTGAAGACATCACCTGGAGAAGCACCACCATCAGGGCTGCATCCGATCATATCATTATCGTACCCAATTCGAAGCTGGCAGATATGACGGTTATCAATTATTACCTGCCACAGCATGAAATTACTTTTGCTGTTGAGCTTGGAGTAGCCTACAACAGTGACCTTGCAGCAGTTGAAAAGATCACTAAAGAAGTTATTAAAGAAACATTACAGGAAGCAGCAGAGGGCGTTGCAGCGTTTGAGCCGGAGACCAGGTTCAGTGCTTTTGGTGAAAGTAATATCAGGCTTAAAGCATTCCTCAGAGTAACCAATTATAATGCACAGTTTGAAGTAAAAAGTGAGTTCATTAAAAACCTGCATAAAAGATATATCAGGGAAGGTATACAAATCCCTTACCCCGTAAGAACAGTTTAAATGAAAAATGAAACGGGGCAATAAAAAAACCGGGGCTTATTGTTCTTTCTCTTTTTTGGGCTGCGGTAATAATTTCATATAAGAGATCTTAAACCTGTTGTCAACAACTTCCCCCTGTACTTCTGCCTTTCGGATCGCGTTACACATGCCATCATGAGCATGGGCATCCCCAAAATCATCAATGCTTGCCCCGTCGGCATAATATGCTTTACCATCTACACGCACTGCCATATCACATCCCTTTCCGGGCAGGCCCAGTTTGCATTTTCCACAGGACACTTCTACTTCCTGTATAGCTTTGTTCTTATCCTGTTCCTTGCCCTTTGCAGAACTGGACTGGCCAACAGCATTTAGGGCAAAACAAAAAGAAAAGAATAGGATAATGATCGTTCTCATGATGGATAATTTTGTGCAAATTAGCATTTTAATATACCAACCCGCACAAAAATTATGCTTTTGAAATGGAAATGTAGGGGCAGATATTACCAAATACATATCAACCCAAACGCTGGGGCCCAACATGAATAAGTAGGTTTTTTATTGGGGATCTCTTTAAAAAAAGTTAAAAGGTAAAATAAATATGTAAACGGGTTTGGTACTTACAAGTAAATTCGTACATTGCATACGAAAATAATCGTATTATGACATTGATCAAGCATACCAGGCCTACCGAAAGTGAACTGGAAATACTAAAGGTATTATGGAATGAAAAGGCAGCGACAGTGCGTACTGTACATGAAGAATTGCTGAAAACCAAGGAAGCGGGTTATACCACTACCCTTAAGTTAATGCAGATCATGTTTGAGAAAGGCCTTGTTACCCGGGATGACAGCAGCAAGACACATATTTACAAACCAGCCGTTACCAGGGAGAAGACCCAGCAACAATTTCTGAACAAGATGATCAACACCCTGTTTGCAGGTTCATCCTCTGACCTGGTAATGCAGGCTTTAGGCGGACATGATGCAAGTGATGAGGAACTGGAAAAGATCCAGGATCTAATTAACCAGCTTAAAAAAAGATAAGTAAATTTATAAACCGGCCCCTGCCTTTATCTTAAGGGCAGCAGACCGATCATTGATACGCTTATGTTTCAGTTATCATACAGTTTCTGCATGGCCCTGCTGCACAGCTTCTGGCAAGCTGCACTATTGTGGTTGCTTTATTTTATTATAGATACGATCATACATAAGCATCATGCCCCGCTCGGCAAACGAAATTTTTTATATGCTGCCATGGTAGCTCAACTGGTTTTGTTTGGAATCACCTTCTCCATTTACTTCTTTGATACTACTACACTGGCAAAGCTTACAGGTATTCTGCAACCTGTTACAGGATATTTAAACAGTTCAAGCCTTCAATGGCTTACTCCTTGGATCTTTGGATCCTATATTTTCATCATCGTATTTAAAATGCTAAAGGCCATTTATTCCTGGCTTTATTTTAAGCAGCATTACAGGTCAGGCTTACATAAACCCCCGGTGGATCTTAAACTTTTTACGGAAATAAAAGCATTTCAGTTTGGCATAAAAAGAAAAGTAAAGCTATGGCTTAGTAACACGGTTCATACACCCATTACGTTTGGATTTTTCAGGCCGGTTATCTTATTACCTGTTGCTCTGGTTAATCATATCAGTACACAACAGGCCGAAACTCTTATCCTGCATGAGTTAACACATATCCGTACCAATGACTACCTGCTCAACTGGTTCCTGATCATTGCAGAATCCATTTTCTTTTTTAATCCATTTGTAATAAGCCTTTGTAATAAAATAAGATTAGAAAGAGAAAAGAACTGTGATATACAGGTAATGTCTTTCAAATACTCCCCTGCCTTGTATGCTGAAACATTATTGCAGGCAGAACGTATGAAACAACTGGCACCGGGTTTTCAACTGGCTGCTGTAAATACTAAAAAGCATTTATTAAAGCGCATCCAGTTCTTTACCAAGGAAGGGATACTTAACCAACCACTGCGTTTTAATATTGTGGCGCCGCTCATTGGATTGGTCTTACTGTTGATGCTTTCAACGGCAATTTTATTCCAGGCCGGTAACCAGGGCATATCCCTGCAGATCATGGCCGATAACCGATTGCTGCCCTTTACTAATTATGAAACTCCTGTAATGGAAACCGAAAGTCCCATTATTGCAAATTACAACACAGTTGATAAGTATATAACAGGTAACACTGTGCCCGCAAGGCCTGTCCTGCCTGATCAAACAAAGCCCGTTTCAAAACCTGCTACAGCAACTAAACCAGATATGGAGCTGATAAAAGGGGCCGTGGAACTGGACTTAAATTATGCATTGCCTGTCAGCATTTCGGAGAATGATGCATCCCGCCAGATCATCATTAAAGAAGAAGGATCGGGTACATCAACGGTAAAAACTTACTACCTGAATTTTGAAAATGGCAAATGGGTTTTACAGCCTGAATGGGTGATCACAGCACAGGAATTTAAATTGGATTCGCTTTCCCTTAAACTGGATTCATTAAAGATCAATCTCAAGAAGGTTTATTCTTCACAACAGTAAAATTTCAGATTTTAGATTTTAGATTGGCGATTTTAGATTACTAATCCATACTCCTACCTTCCAGGCATTTTCCCAATTCCCAATTGCTAATTCCTAATTACCAACTCTACCAAATATTCCTTGGACAGCTATCACCATATTTATTGCCCAGCAGGAATCCCACTACAATTTCATGTGTACCCTTTGTATAGGTTTGCAGGCGTGAAGTAGTAGCGTGTTCATAAGCATAGCTAACATTGAATGTATTGGAAATATTCATACCGATCATGCCGGAATATCCACCCACCAGATCGGCAAAGCGGTAACTGCCGCCGATCCATAAAAAATCCATGTATTGCATTTTCACATTGGCATGTAATCCCATTAACTGTGGCTGCCAGTATTGTACCATAACAGATGGAAGTACAGAGATCTCTTCTGTCATGGCAAAGCGGTATCCGGCCGTTGCGAAATAGTTAGGCGTAAAAGTTTCGCCATAATTTTTATCCGCAACAAATTTTGCCTTGCCGGGTATGATATTCAAGATAGATACGCCAAGGAAATAGCGGGCAGAATATAACCAGAGACCAGCACCTATCTCGGGCTTGATCCTACTTATCGATCCATTATTATAACCGATCGCGGGATCATTGGGATCAAGATTACCCCATTCTATTTTTGAACGGTCAAGGCTTACACTGGTTACGCCGGCATTAAGACCAGCGGCTATACTTGTACGTGCCGACAATGGTTTATGGTATGCATAAGAAACTGCTGCAGACCACCGGCTGATATAACCAGCCTTATCATTGATCACCTGTAATCCCAATCCATGGTGTGCAGGGGATACTGCATACTCATCCCATGCTTTTGGGCCTGCCGGGTTTTCGCCCGGCACCTGGAATGAAGTGGCATTGGTACGCAGGTCTTTTTTACCCAAAGGCCCGTGAATGCTGAGATAGGTGGTTACAGGGGCACCCGAGATACCGGCCCATTGATTGCGGTAGCTCAGTTTTACATCAGTATAGTTCTCTATCCCGGTAATACCGGGATTTAAAATATAATTGTTTAAAATATACTGTGTGTAGTACGGCTTTGCCTGGCTGAATGCCATAAAACCTGTAAAACAAAATACAGCAGCTGTCGCAAAAATTTTCTTCATGGCTCCTTCTTTTCTCATGGGATATATAATCCCGTTTAATAAAATTCAATCTTTTTTATTAATAAAAATGTTAAGAGCTTATATTTATAATATCCGAAGCCCACATTTTTTTTCATAAACGCATGGAAATCTCAGGCTCTCAAAGCCCCTCTCTTTTGGAGAGGGGTTTGGGGTGAGGCTTTACTTAATGATCGTTACATAACCGGTGATTGGATCACGGCCATTACCAGGTTCAATGATATAATAATAGGTATCAAATGGCATTGGCTTTCCTTTCATCGTTCCATCCCACGGTGTTGTGTAGCCTCTTGACTCAAATACCAGGTTACCCGCCCTTGTAAATACCTGCACCCGGTTATTTGGATAGGTATGCAGGTAATCTATTCTCCAGGTATCATTTATACCATCGTTATTAGGTGTGAATGTATTTGGTATTGCCGGGAATTTAAGCAGCTTAACAAATACTTCATCACTCAATGCACATCCTCCCCTTCCGGTTACGGTTAGTCTGTAGGTCATATCGGTCTTTGGATCAATAACCCTGGGCCTTGCAATACGATTGTCGTTCAGGTATAGATTTGGTGTCCATACATATTGAGGATCGTTAGCAAAAGTTACTGCTTCAAGCAAAACAGAACCTCCTTCCAATACAAACTTATCAGGCCCTGCATTTACACGCGGGTAAGGATAAACTGTGTATGGCTTTGTAACCGTATCACTGTTACAACCATGGCTGTTAACAGAGAACATGGTGATATTATAAGTGATGGTATCCCCATAAGTATGGGTAACAGGATTGGTAACCCTTGTTGTGCCGTCACCCAGGTTCCAGCTCCATTGATTTACAATACCATCTTTACCGTCGGTGTTATCCGTAATGGTAACATTATCACCAATACAAACAGAAGGTTTATTGAAAACAAAATCTGCCTTTGGTTGTGGGTGAATTGTGTTAAGTACTATGGTTGTATCATGTGCACAACCTGTAACATTTCCATTAAGAAGCACAGTACTTCTGGCAATTAAATTCACATTAAACGGTCCTTGAGAACTATACCAATGACTTGCATTAAAACTGTTAACCGTAGGAGATCCATCTCCAAAATTCCATGTAAATGTCATTGAGCTCCCATCCGGCATTGTTGAACCTTGAATAAATCCAACAATAGCATTTGGTATACAATAACTGAGTTTATCAACCGTAAAGTTTGGAACAGGGTAAGGGCTAACCCTTATCTCTCCTGCCGCATTTGCTTTAATGCAGGTGTTACCCGTTGTTTGTATTGTATAAGTGAATAAAGGTCCACCGGCAGTTGTGGTAGGTGTTCCGCTAATGGTTAATATATTACCGGCAACAGTACCCGTAACACCCGGAGGTAAATTGCCAATGGTAACATTATTTGCTCCTCCTCCTATTGTATAAACGATTGGGTCTATTGGCGAGTTAACACAAACAGATTGTGTGGTATCTCCTGAAACAAAAGCAATGGTATGATCAGGATTAACGGTTATGATTCCAGTTGTATCAGCAATTAGGCAACTGTTGCCTGTAGTTAATACTGTATACATAAACGGCGAACCAACAGTTGAAGTTGGCGTTCCCCTGATTGTTAATGTAGTTCCACCGGTAACGGTTGCCGTTAAACCTGCAGGCAAACCTGTTACAGTAGCGTTATTAGCGCCACCTGACAAAGTATAAACAATATCTGTTATGGGGTTATTGATACAAACTGTCTGATTATCGTTTGCAGTAGTTAACGTAATGGTATGATTAGGATCTATGGTTACCTGTTGCGATGTTATTGTACTGTTACAACCATAGGCCGAAACATTATACATGGTAACTGTGTACGTGCCCGGTGCCGGGAATGAATGTGTGAAGGTAGAACCGGGAGCATGATTCTCTACAGGACTTCCGTCTCCAAAATTCCATACAGTATTGCTGAGGGTAACCGTTGCCGGTGCTGTAGAAACATCGGTGAAAGAAGTTGGTGTTTGCTCACAACTTGGAGATACAAAAGTAAATGCAGCATTTGCGGTATCTAATACCCGTATTGTATTGCTCATTGTATCTACACAACCTCCAACTGTTGATGTGAACGTATAAAGAATAGTATGCAGACCAATACCGGCGGTCATCGGGGTAAATATACCTGAGGAAGAAACACCGGGGCCGCTAAACACACCACTGCCCGGCACACCGCCAATTTCACTGGCCTGTGTTATCTGGAATGGCGAAGCAAGTAAACAGGTATCGGGCATATTATTGAACTGAACCAACGGCGCTGCATTTACAGTAATGTTTCTTAAAGTGTCGTCCACGCAAACGCCACCGGAATATGCCCTATACCTGATCTGGAATACCCTGGTTAGCGGAGTTTGAAAATTGGGGTATAAATGCCTGTACACTTTACCGGTAAATGGACTATTGTCTATGTCAAATACCGCCGGAAAGTTTACATTATCCCAATAGATTTCTATTTTAGTAATTACACCCGGGAAAACTGTTGAAGCTTCTACTATAGCCACCGAATCGTTGGCACAAAGTGTTGTGGGATTATTAACATTGAATATGGCATAAGGATTACTGCCATTTACAACTAAAGTTTGTAGAATGGTATCTCTGCAATTTGTAGCACTTCTCCATACAATTAATTCAACATCATAATTACCAACGGCAGAATAACTATGAGTTGGATTCTTTAAAATTGATGTATTGAGTGGTCCACTGCCAGGATCACCAAAATTCCACCTCCAGTTATCAATTACTCCAACTGCAAGTGTACTGGTATCTATAAATTGCGCATAGGTATCGCTTAAACAAACTTCCGGAATTATAAATCCGGCCACCGGCCTGTCGTTAATAGTAACCGGAATATTTGCAATAGGGTTACTTACACAACCATATGGTGCTGCAGTAGTAACAGTTAAAGTAACATTATAAGTACCTGCACCAGCGTAAACATGTGTTGGGTTTTGAGTAAGGTCGAGTGGCGAACCATCGCCAAAATTCCAGCTCCATGCACTTACCGTTCCAGTGTTGCCAACCGAAAGATCAGTAAAACTTATTGTCCTTGTTTCGCAGGTAGGTGCAGAATTTAAAAAATTTGCAGTGGGTAATTGATGAACAGTTATTGTTCCTGTTGCACTCGCCTGTATACAGGTGCCGGTTGTGTTTACGGTATAACTAAATGTTCCGGCAATAGTTGGTGCACCGCTGATTGTAACAATACCACCGGCATAAACACCGGTAACACCGGCGGGTAAACCTGATACTGTTGCATTGGTTCCGCCACCTGCAACTGCATAAGTAATATCGGTTATTGTAGAATTTCTGCACAAAGCCTGCGATGTTGTAGGCGGTGCCGATGTTAAAGTGATTGATGCATCAGGATTAACAGTGATTGTTCCTGATAACTGCGGAGCTACGCAAGGGCCCGTAGTTGTTACGGTGTACATAAACGGACTTCCAACTGTTGTTGTTGGCGCACCCGAAATAGTAACAATTCCACCGGCAAATACCCAGGTAACTCCTGCTGGCAATCCCGATACACTTGCTCCTGTTGCACTACCACTAATGGCATATGTAATATTGGTAATGGCAACATTTATACATCGGCTTTGATTATCGGTGCCGGCTGCAGAAGTTAAAGTTAATGTACCATCTGCTGTTACGGTAATTGTACCGTTTGCAGTTGGTATTACACATGGGCCTGTCGTAAGTACTGTATAAGGGAAGACTCCACTAACTGTTGGTGTTCCGGTTATCGTTATAGTTCCACCGGCAAAAGTTCCGGTTACACCGGCCGGTAAACCTGTTACACTACCGCCAGTACCTGTTCCGCCAACAGCATAAGTTATATTAACTAACAGTAGAGTATTGATACACAAAGTTTGATTCTCGGAACCTGCTGCTGATGTAAGTGTAATAGTTGCATTTGCAGTAACAGTAATTGTTCCGGTAGCCTGAGGTTTAAAACAAGGGCCATCTGTATTAACCGTATAAGGGAACACACCACTAATTGTTGGATTCCCGGTTATTGTTACTACGCCGGCAGCATAAGTTCCGGCAACGCCTGCAGGTAGGCCAATTACACTACCACTTGTACCGCTACCTCCAATATCGTACCTGATAGGTGCAATGGCGCTGTCAATACAAACTGTTTGGTTATCGTTGTCTCCTGCCCTTAAAGTAACTGTTGCATCGGGTGTTATATTTATAGTTACAGTTTGTCCGGTTATATTTCTTGTACATGGTGTGCCTGGGGGTGATGCATTTCGCACACTTACCAGGTTATAAATAAACTGCCCGGCAACATTGGCAGGCGCAGAAACAGTTGCAATACCAGTAATACCTGAATTCACAGTTAACGGAGAACCGCCATTAATAGTATAAGTAAATGTATAAGGTGACGTTCCATACATACCAGTAAAAGTAACAAACTGGGATGC
>JBKJMZ010000179.1:0-3160 GCA_046596255.1 Ferruginibacter sp.
ACGGCTGCACTCTTTTTCCAACTTGCGGCTGCTGCGTACCTTATTTAAATAACCGTACAGGTAAAGTTTTAAAAGTACGCCCGGTGCATACGGTGGTCGGCCTTCGCTGTGAGGTACTGTTTTTTGGAAACCTAGTTTTTGAAGATCAAGCTTATCTATAAAAGCATCCATCAGTCTTACCGGGTTATCAGCGGCCACCTGATCTTCTAAAGTGGCAAAGTAGGTTTGTTGGCGCTGTTTTCCTTGTATAAATTGCATGCCTTTGTATTGCAAAAATCATACGACTTTGAAGCTATTAACATTGTGTGTATATTTATGGAAAGATGGGAGTTTTTTCACAAACTCACGTTAGCGGTAATTTCAAACCAAATAATCAAAATAGCCAAACGCTGCCAAAATATGGGAAATTTTAAAAGATACATTTTTGAGTATTTGCTCTTAGTAATTGTAATAGTATTGTGTGTTCCGGGGTTTTGGAATATTTATTTTGGAGTGGATGCAGGTCCTACTTTCTATCAAAATCTTCACGTTGCTACCAGTTTGTTCTGGCTGTTTTTATTGCTTTATCAACTTATCCTTATCGGAAAGAAACAAAATGCAAGTCACAGAAAAATTGGACTATCCATTTTATTTTTTGGACCATTGTTATTTGCTACCACTGCTTTGTTATCGGTTCACTCAGCCCACAAAGGAGTTGTTTCAGGCGAAGGGGACTTTTTGCTTGTTCAAAATGTAATGGGCACCCTGGAATTAGGCGTAATTATTCTGCTTGCCTTTATTTTTAAAAAAAGACGGAAACTGCACGGAGCTTTTCTTTTAAGCACTGCTATTTTGTTTCTGGGTATTGCCTTGTTTTTCACATTAATTAACGCTGTTCCTCAATTCAAAATAGAAGGGCCGGAAACTTTCTACCGTTTTGAAACTGCCGGTGCAACATCCCGTTATGTTTGTTTATTTATTGGGCTTCTCTTTTTTCTGAAAGACAGAGTAAATGGTTGGCCTATATTTTTAGTTAGTACGTTCTTTACTTTGAATGACTATATCAATAAATTTTTAATTAAGTACAACTTAATTCAGCAATTAACCGATTTCGTAGGTTCATTAAACGAGCTCATAACTTTTCTTGGAAGTTTCGTAGTCCTTTTGATTTTATTGGCTTTGACTGGAGTAGTATATAAAAGACAAGCTGCAAATTTTAGGCAAACATCTGCCAGCTGAAAAAAATAAATAAACTACCGCTAGTCGAGTAAGCAAGGGGAATTTCACCCCCTGCTCCTCACAGAACCGTACGTGAACCTCTCGTTTCATACGGCTCTTCAAGATGCGTTTTCAATTAGTAGCATGGGCATACACTCCAATGGGCAAACAGGCTGGGTTGCATTTTGTACAAAGTATTAAGCCATTGACGGCTCTTTCGTAAGTGCATCCGCTTGTTCCACTTACACCATTTCTCAAGACGCCGGTTCACAAAGCGCCAAAGATCCGATTCGGGTGCTTCAGTTTCTAAAAAGAATCATTTAGGTATAACATTTCTCCAAAATGAGCCATTTGAAGTTGTTTCTTTTAACAGAGGCGTAACTCTCGAGTATACTGGGCCGGACGATACAACTGATTGTAAACAATGGAATATTAAAAAAGAAGATTTACCAGTTGTTTTTAAAAATTCGGAGCCAATTGACAGTACTACCTGGGATCTGGCATTTGCTTTTACAACGTGCGTTGTTAATGGCCAACTTAAACAAAAAGATCAGCTATTCGATTATTCGCTAAATGCTGGCTCTTGGTTCAGAGTAACCTGCAGAGACACTAGTTTATTATTTGGTGATTTTAATAAAAAAGATAGGAAATATTTCTTAGAATTTGTTGAACCATATTAACTGCACATAACATGCGGCTTAGCAAAAACAGGGGTGGACAATGTAACATCAGCTATGTGCAAGCATCAGCAGTAGTTTGGGCTCGACGTTTAATGTTTAGCTTTAGTTCTTAACTTCAACAATATATTTTCAAATGGGCATTTGTTCCGGGCTGGACAATCAATGAATTCCCTGGCTTCGCAAATACTCGAACGTTAGTGGCAATTGTTCCGTCCACAGCGGGTCGGGCTTTATACCATCATTGAACTTTATCTCTTAATCTCAACAGGCTCGGCTTTGCAAAATGTAAAAGAGCTACACGGCATTTTTATTTTAGTTAAGCGTGTAGCACATTTACATTTTGCGCCCACGGACCAGCAGACCTCAACCCCAGCACTTAGTCTCCAATGATATTGTGGCGCCAAAACATTTAAGCAAAAAGAAGCAAAGGAAAGCCGCCATTCTGCGGCCTCGTTTGGTGGCAGCAACTTTTCACCTCGACGTCGGCTTAACGGCTACCTAACCAATATCACCGACCCATTTCCACTAACCGTTTGACCGTTAAAAGCTACGCCCTGCCAGTTGTAACATAGGCTCCGCCTGGTTGTTTAGTGCCTTTAAAATTCCATCCCGGCCAACGTTGTTACAGTTATTTTGCTGATACACTGTTTGCCCAATACAAGGTTACGAACCGAAACTGCCGGTATAGTTGCAGCAGTGTTGCTTACTCAATAATAATCAAACCAATTATTTTAAATCCATTTTTAAAGCTTTAATAACTGCTTCTGAGGCGGAGGCTACTCCTATTTTTTTATAAATGTTTTTAACATGAGTTCTTACTGTTTCATAGCTTGTGTTGGTAAGTTGCGCAATTAACTTCAGGTGATTTGCGGCTCTCATTAATTTCAAAATATCTTTTTCTTTACGGGTAAGCCCGTAATCAGTATCCGGTTTGTATACATCGGTTTTAATTTGGCTGTTTTGTATGATCTTCAATAACAATTGTTGCGTTTCATCAGTTTTATTTTCTAACAGATTTTTAATTTTTCCCAAAGCAATTGCAGGCCCCTCGCTTATATCTGCAATGGCGTCAATGCCTTTATATAAGGCTTCTGCCAATTGAAAATCATCAGGCATATTGCTGGTTAGTAATAAAACTGGACAACCTGGTTGTTTGTCTTTTTCGCATAACCTGTTAAAGCTTGCTGGATCTGCCAGGAGAAGGCTGGATGCATTATTAACAGCATCTTCATTGGGGGCAATCTCGCAATATATATATTTTTCTGAAGCAAATTCAATGCTCC
>JBKJMZ010000030.1:0-15422 GCA_046596255.1 Ferruginibacter sp.
ATTTACTCCTTTACCTTTGCCGCCTATGCATTACGCTTCAATTGAAAACCTGGCCAAATCCTTTGGCATAAGAACACTTTTTAAGAATATTTCCTTTTACGTGGAAGAGGGTGACAAGATTGCACTGGTGGCCAGAAACGGCAGCGGTAAATCAACTTTATTAAAAATTATTGCCGGACTTGATACGGCCGACAGCGGTACTGTATGGGTGCATAAAGACATTAAAGTGATCATGCTGCAACAGGATACCGTATTTGAAGAAATGAAAAGCATCTGGGATAATGTATTAAAAATGGACAACCCGGTGGTAAAAGTGGTTAAGGAATATGAAATGTGCCTGGAACAGGAAGAAGCCAATATTGAAAAGCTTACCGACCTGATGGCCCGTGTTGATGAACTGAATGCCTGGAACTTTGAAAGTGAATTAAAACAGATACTCGGTAAACTTAACCTGCATCATTTGAATGAACCCGTGAAGAACCTGAGTGGTGGCCAGCGTAAAAGGGTTGCACTTGCACAGGCATTGATAGAAGCCCAGTTACACGAGGGCAAATGCCTGCTAATATTGGATGAGCCTACCAACCACCTGGATGTGCAGATGATTGAATGGCTGGAAGATTATTTATCGGCACAAAAGATAACCCTGCTTTGCGTAACGCACGACCGGTATTTTTTAGATGCCGTTTGTAATGAAATACTGGAAATGGAGGATGAAAAGATATACGTGTACAGAGGAGATTATGATTATTTTTTAGAACAGAAAAGCCTGCGGCAGGAAGTGCAGGCCAGTGAACTTCAAAAAGATAAAAACATTTTTCGCAAGGAACTTGAATGGATGCGCAAGCAACCCAAGGCCCGTACTACCAAATCAAAATCGAGACAAGATGCTTTTACAGATATTGAAGAAAGGGTAAGCCAGCGCAGAGAAGAAACTGAAGTGAGCCTGCAGGTAAAGATGACCAGGCTGGGCGGCAAGGTACTGGAAATGAAAAAAATAAATAAAAGCTACGGTGATAAAGTACTGATCAAAGGTTTTGATTATACTTTTAAAAGGGGCGAAAGAATTGGAATTGTAGGAAAGAACGGTATTGGCAAATCAACCTTTTTAAAAATAGCGCTGCAGCAGGAAAAGCCCGACAGCGGCAAGGTTAACCATGGGGATACGGTTGTATTTGGCAATTTTAACCAGGAGGGTTTACAATACAAAGAAGACAAGCGTGCCATTGATTATGTAAAAGATTTTGCTGAATTCTTTCCGCTGGCTGATGGTGGAAAAATATCTGCTACGCAGTTCATGGAAAAATTTGGATTTGAATCGGAACAGCAATACACACCACTCAGTAAATTAAGTGGCGGCGAAAAAAGAAGGCTGCATTTATTAAGCATCCTCTTCCTCAACCCCAATTTTTTAATTTTAGATGAGCCTACCAATGACCTTGACCTGCAAACTTTAAGAACGCTGGAAGAATTTCTCCTCGATTTTCCCGGCTGCATTTTAATTGTAAGTCACGACCGTTATTTTATGGACCGCATGGTTGACCATCTTTTTGCTTTTGAAGGCGATGGTGTGATAAAAGATTTTCCGGGTAATTATACTTTATATCGTGAGCATAAGTTGGCCGAAGAAAAAAATCCCACGCCTGTAAAGCAGGTTCCTGAAGCAAAGGCTGAACCACAAACAACAAACCACAAACAACAAATCAACAAGCCTTCTTTTAAAGAAAAATTTGAGTTTGAACAATTAGAAAAAGAAATGCCGCAATTACAAAAAGAAAAAGCAGAACTGGAAGCAAAAATGAATACCGGCGGAATGGAATATGCCGACCTGCAAAAAGCTGCGGAACGTATCAGTACTATTGCACAGTTGCTTGATGAAAAGGAAATGCGCTGGCTTGAATTAAGCGAAAAAATCTGATAATTTTTGTAGATTTGAGAAACCGGTTTTTTATGAACAACAAAAAACTTAAAAAGGAAATACATACGCTTATTGATAACACAGAAGATGAAAAACTGTTGAATATGGTTATGGAAGATATTATTGCCATCCAAAAAGAATCTAAAAAAGAATATGACGACCTGTCTGATCTAACACCCGAAGAAAGGACAGAGCTGGAAGAACAGGCAAACGAAGATTTTGAAAAGGATACCATTACGGAAGAAGAATTTAACCAACACATCCAAAAATGGCGAGACAAGTTATCTTCCAAAAACGATTTCTGAATAAACTAGAAAAACTGCTTATCTATCTGGAAAAAGAATGGGGTATAAAAGTTTCTAATGAATTTTTGGATAAGTTACATGTAAAAATAGAAGCACTCAAGCTTCACCCTAACACAGGCCAGGTTACTTCTTTAAAAAATATCAGAAATATTTCTATAACAAAACATAACCGGATTTACTACAAAATTAAAGAGAATAAAATTGCAGTTATCAACATGATCGACACCCTGCGAAACCCCAAAAAGAACCCCTTTAACAAACCAAAATGAACCAACGCTTTTATTCCCTTGATGTATTTCGTGGCGCTACAGTGGCTTTGATGATACTGGTAAATAATCCCGGTAGTTGGGGTCATATCTTTCCACCAATGCAGCATGCAGCATGGCACGGTGTAACACCTACAGATCTTGTTTTTCCTTTTTTTTTATTTGCTGTAGGTAATGCTATGGCTTTTGTAATGCCGAAACTTGATGTGGCAGGCGAGGCTACCTTCTGGAAAAAAATAATTAAACGTACACTGCTTATATTTTTTATTGGTGTTTTTCTTAACTGGTTTCCATTTATAAAATACAATGATGCCGGAGATTTTATTGCTAAGCCATTTGAGAACCTGCGCATTTTTGGTGTATTGCAACGCATTGCCATCAGTTATTTTTTTGCTGCTGTAATTGTTCATTATTTTAAAGTGAAGGGCTCCTTTGTTATGGGCATGTTCATACTGCTGGCTTATTGGTTCCTTACCGTTGCCGCAAACCCGGCAGATCCATATAGCCTGCATGGCTGGTTTGGAACCAGTATTGATAAGGCCATCATTGGCGAAAAACATATGTACCATGGCGAAGGCATTGCCTTTGACCCCGAGGGATTGATGAACAGTTTTGCAGCAATTGTACAGGTGATACTGGGTTATCTTGTTGGTAATTATATTTTACAAAAAGGCAAGACACCCGAAATGCTGAACGGCCTGTTTGTTGCTGGTTGCGTATTTGTATTTACTGGTTTTTGCTGGGATATGGTTTACCCGCTCAATAAAAAAATATGGACCGGCAGTTATACCATTTATACCACAGGCCTTGCGTTGTTGGTTTTATCAATGATGATATACCTGATAGAATTTAAAGGAAACCCGCAGGGTGCCGCGGGCAAAAGCTGGTGGACCCGTTTCTTTGATGTGTTTGGTAAGAACGCACTCTTCATTTTTGCCATGAGTGCATTGATACCCAAAACCCTCTGGCTCATCCGCATCAGCAATGGCACGAATGCGGCCGGCAAGCCCAAATACGGGAATCCCTTAAGCTGGTTTTATGAAAATCTCTGCAAGCCCATTTTTCCCAACGATCCAAGGATCGGCTCATTGATATATGCATTGTGTTTTATTGGGATGATGTGGGGTTTGGCGTGGCTGCTGGATAAGAAGAAGATTTATATTAAGGTATAGAAATTCTCTTCAACAGCATACAACAGGTTCAAAAAAAATTAGTGAACCATAAAAACAACAATAAAGATTATGAAAGACATTTATTCCCCGGGTCTCCAAAATGAAAGAGCAGGTATACTTGATGCCCTCCGCGGCTTTGCCCTGCTTGGTATTTTTCTGGCAAACTCAGCTGTCTTTTCATTATTTTTATTCAATACCCCGACAGAAAGGGAATCTTTTTTTACTGCCCCAATTGACAGCGTATTAAATTTTTTAGGCCATGCCTTTATTGAAGGAAAGTTCTACTCTATCTTTTCTTTGCTTTTTGGAATTGGGTTCTCCATTATTTTCCTGCGCAATAAAAATAAAGGCAATAATGTATTACTTATCTTTTACCGACGCCTCTTCATTCTTCTCCTGTTTGGTCTTTGTCATTCTTTTCTATTGTGGGACGGCGATATATTGTTTTTTTACGCAGTTGCAGGTATGCTATTACCTTTATTCCGCAACAGCAGCAACAAAACTATTTTATGGTTAGTCTTGATTTTAATTCTTTCGCCGCTTTTGTTTGATACACTTAAGATCATTTCAAACGGGAAGTGGAACATTGCTAACCCATTCCTGGAAAAAGCAATGGCTATTGATAAGAGACACGGCATTGAGGGGCTTTATCCCGGGAACTGGCTTATTACACACAATAGTTATGGCGACCTGCTTAAATGGTCAGAATCGGGTTTTTGGTGGGGTTGGCAGTTAAGACTTGATGGCAATCGGGTGATGAAAGTGTTTGCCATGTTCTTATTGGGATTGTATGTGGGCAGAAATCAATTGTATCTTAAACTCGAAAATCATAAACCACTGCTCATCAAAATACAGTATTGGGGATTAGGGATAGGTATACCTGCGGGACTGGCTTTTGGTTGGTTTGAATCCGATAAAAAATCGCTACCTGCTTTTGAGGGTATATGGGATACACTTATGTATGCTTTAAATGTTGCGCCGCTGGCGATTGGATATGTTGCAACAATTACATTAGGGTATTTAAATGGCAGGTTTTCAAAAATATTTGCATGGTTACAACCTGTAGGCCGTATGGCGCTTACCAACTACATTATGCAATCTGTGATGGGTGTATTAATCTATTATGGCATTGGTCTGGGTTTAGGTGGCCGGTTTGGCCCGGCTTTGTATATGCCAATTGCTTTTGTATTGTTCCTGTTGCAGATCATTTACAGCAACTGGTGGTTTACTTATTTCAATTATGGGCCTCTTGAATGGATATGGCGGCAATTAACCTATGGAAAAAGATTAGCTTTTAGAAAACCTCAGTCTAAATAATATCATTAAAAAATGATTTGCTGCATGGTGTAAGCTGATTCCGGCTGCCGGACTAATTTTTTACCCCATCAGCTTCAAAGCATCTTCCATTCTTTGTATCGGCAGCTCACAAACCTTATCCCTGCACACATAAATATTTGTTTGCCCTTCTACCCATTTATTTTCAAGCAATGCAAGTTTACTTGCTGCACCAGCCCCTAAGAAAATAACATTGGGTAAATAATGCTCATCAAATTCCTTACGCAACTTTATACTTGCATCACCGGTAATGGCAACCTCGTACAGTGGTGCAGTAAACAATGCCTGCAAACTGCCCCAATTAGTATAAAAATAAATATTACGCTGCACATCTTCCTGCACATTCACCAGCATTTGTTTTGCTTTGCTGATGTATTCATCCTTACCCAAAAAATGTCCCAGCAAAAAAAGGTTCTTACCCATTTGGGAGTTGGAGGATGGAATTACATTGTCAGATATTTCCATCTTACGGGAGATGAGGTCTGCATATTGATTGTGTGTATAAAAGAACATTTGTGATACGGGATCAAAGAAATGCTCCAGTGCGTATTGCATGATTTTATCTGCTTCATGCAACCATTGCTCATCAAAGCCTGCCTGGTACAGTTCAATAAATGCTGTAATGGTAAATGCATAATCATCAAGCAGCGCATTAATGGATGGCTTTCCATTCTTATAATTCCTGGTCATTTCGCCGTTTGCAGCGATGGCTGTTTGCAACAAAAACCTGGCATTGATAATAGCAGCGTCTAAAAAACCATCTTCATCAAATACCCGGTAAGCTTCTGTGTATCCTTTTATCATCAATGCATTCCAACTGCTCAGGATCTTGTCATCAAGCCCGGGCTTAATTCGTTTATTTCTTACCTCCATCAGTTTTTCTTTTGATGCTGAAATCTTTTGCTGCAAGGCAGGTATAGTTAAATCAAATTGTTTTGCAATGACTTCTTCAGTTTCATTCCTTAGTAAAATGCTGTTGCCATGCTCCCAATTACCTGCTGCGGTAATATTGTAGTATGCAGCAAAGATTTCCGCATCGTTACCTAAATGCTCTTCCACTTCAGCTTTTGTCCATACATAATATTTTCCTTCTACCCCTTCACTGTCTGCATCCAGCGATGAATAAAATCCGCCTTCAGCGGAAGTGAGTTCTTGTTTTACAAAATCCAGTGTTTCATAAACCATTTTTTTGTACAGCGGGTCTTTTGTTACCTGGTATGCATGGGCATATAAACTTACCAGTTGTGCATTATCGTAGAGCATTTTTTCGAAATGCGGTACATGCCAGTTGATATCGGTTGAGTAGCGTGCAAAGCCACCGTGCAGGTGATCGTAAATGCCACCCAATGCCATATTATCCAACGTAACTGTTACGGCTTTTAATGCACTCTCATTTTTACTGAGTTTATAATAATGCAGCAGGTATTCCCAGTTGCAGGGCATGGGAAATTTGGGGGCACGGTTGGCACCGCCTTTTGTAAGATCAAGCGTAGCATGTAAAGCCTTGAAGTGCCCATCCAAATCTGCCATTGTAAGATCCTTTTCGTTTTCCTTAAACACAACATGTTCTGATATATCAATTCCTTTAGTAACCTGCTCCGCACTTTTTACCAGCGCATCTGTATTGGTTTGTTTAAGCTGCACAAAATATTGCAGCATTTCTATCCATTTATCTTTGGGAAAATAAGTGCCTGCATAAAAAGGCCGCCCATCTGCAAGTGCTATGGCATTTAATGGCCAGCCCCCACGGCCGGTTATTATCTGTACTGCCGCCATATATACCTGGTCAACATCAGGCCTTTCTTCCCGGTCTACTTTTATACAGATGAAATGTTCATTCATAACTTTGGCCACATCAACATCTTCAAAACTTTCATGCTCCATAACATGGCACCAATGGCAGGCCGCATAGCCAATGCTAATGATGATCATTTTATCTTCGGCCTTTGCTTTTTGTAAAGCCTTATCGCCCCAGGGATACCAGTTGACCGGGTTATGGGCATGCTGCAATAAATAAGGACTGCTTTCATGAACCAGATCGTTTGTAAAAGGGCTGTTATTTTCCATGCTGAAAGATTGGTTGTATGTTTTTAAAATTAGGCATAAATGATGCCGGAGTAAAAAATGTTTTGGCCCTGCCGCATAAAAAAGCAGCATGATCATGCTGCTTTTACTCTATATCGGTTAAGATTATTTTTTTGCCAGGCCGTATTTGCCAAACGCTATCAGTTGGGCGGGTTCTACATAACCACGGGTATAGGTAATTATGTTTCCATCTGCATCGGTAATGATCAATGTAGGGTAAGCGGTTACATTGTATTTTTCAGCTATGGCGGGGCCATCGCCTTTTTCCATATCCAACGCTATATTAATAAAATTTGTATTGAACAATTCTCCAACTCCTTTATCAGGAAAAGTATTTCTTTTCAGCATCTTGCATGGGCCGCACCAGCTTGTATAAGCATCCAGGAAAATGAGCTTGTTCTGCTTTTTAGCCTCGGCTAATGCTTTGCTCCAATTCTCCTCAATGAATATGATGCCGTTTTCTGCTGCAACATTTTCCACCTTAACTTTTTTATCATCAGACCTTTTAGGCAGGCAGGCTATTGTAAAAACAGCTATTATGGCAACAAAAGCGGTTGTAGCAAGTATTTTTTTATTCATTGGTTCCGTGTTTGAATGCACAAGTTCAATAATTCTTTTGAAACATTAAAATGCTTTAACATTTTATTGGTAGAATAGGGTTGTTGCAAAAGTATTTTCCATTAAACCACACAAAGGAAGATCATTGGTTTTTTGTATTTGTCGAATGCGGCTTACATTTAATGCTATCAGCTTTTACAAGTTCAAGTCTGACAGCTTTTTATACTCAAGCAATATCAGAAATGGGCTTCTGTTATATTCTTATATCGAAAATCTAAGCATAAAATGAAATCCCCAAGTAGGAATTGCCTATTTTTGCCACCAAATTTCGACTACGATATTTTAATATTCCTTATTCGATATTTACCGGTCCCGTAGTTCAATGGATAGAATAGAAGTTTCCTAAACTTTAGATACAAGTTCGATTCTTGTCGGGACTACAAATTCAACAAAACCCTTATTGAGTAAGGGTTTTGTTATTTCAGGGAGTTTTAAGACATAAAAATTATAATTTATATGTGTAGCAAAGTGTGTAGCAGAATGGGAAAAACGGGTTTTGTGCAAGGTTAGATTTCAAAGGCGGCTTCAAATTTTCTGATTATACCAGGAAAAAATGAGTTTATTTTATAATTAATTGATATACAGTATAATATCATTTTTTATGCACACTAACATTTTATTTGTTACTGTGCATTTATTTTGTTAGTATTGTATTTGAATGGAAGCAACAAGTAAATATCTTAAAGAGCATTTTGGTGTTGTAGCTAAAATTTGGCCACTCAGTAAAAATGAATTGGCTAAGCTTCCTTTGTATCTCAGAGGAAATTATGTCCTATACAATGGTTCGATAGTTGAACAAAATATTATATGGGCAAAAGTGAAATCTGATGGGAACTATACTCCAGACCAAATTAAAAAACAAGGGCAACAGCTCAAACAGTTTTTAGGCCTTCCGATTGTTTTTGTTTTTGATGAGATTGAAAGTTGGGAACGAAAAAGGTTTTTAGAAAGAAGAATATCATTTGTTCAACCATTTAGACAAATGTACATACCTGAGCTATTCCTGCAATTAAATGATTCTATACGTTCTTCTGAAAATAAAAATGAATCACGTTCTAAATATTTAACACCTCCGGCACAATGTGTTTTACTCTATCATTTAGAGGTAGCTTCCTTAGAAAAAAAACCATTTCAGGAAATTGCAAAAATGGTACAGTACTCAACAATGACTGTCTCTCGCATTATTAAGGAACTTCATCGCTTTGAACTAGTAGCAATTGAAGGAGTCAAAGAAAAATCAATCAGATTTAATTCACAAGGTAAAGCTCTATGGGAAAAAATTCTACCTATACTCAGTTCACCTGTTCGTGAAGTTTGGTTCACAGATCAAATTCTGAACGATAATCATTTCAGAATTGGTGGCGATACTGCTTTGTCAACTTTTACAATGTTATCAGAGAGTAATCGGAAAACATATGTTACAGGTAAAGATGAATTTCGTTCTATGAAAACATTAGGAGCTTTGAAGAGTTTAGACAAAAAATACGGGGATAACAGAATTGAAGTATGGCTATATAATCCAGTAATACTTTCAGAAAACAAAAACGTGGATAAATTATCACTTTACTTATCCCTGAAGCATGAAGAAGATGAAAGGGTCAAGGGGGCTTTGGAGGATCTTATAAATGAAATACAATGGTAGTTGGCTTAGAGTTATTTATTCAACATTTTGAACCGTACAAGGATCAGTATGTTTTAATTGGCGGTAGTGCATGTGATTGGCATATGGAACAAAAGGGTTTGCCATTTAGAGCTACAAAGGATATTGATATAATTCTGATAGTTGAAGCTCTTTCAGATGAATTTGTAAACCATTTCTGGCAATTTATAAAAGATGGTGAATATGCAATTGCGCAAGTTGGTGAGAAAAAACAGTTTTACAGATTTATTAAACCTCAGACAGCAGGATTTCCTACAATGATTGAATTGTTTTCCCGCAGGCCTGATTTAATTAAGGAAGTTGAAGGTACGCATCTAACTGATATTCCTACCAGTGAGGAAGCATCCAGTTTATCAGCAATTCTGCTGGATGAAGAATACTACAAATTTACCCTATCCAATACACAACTTATGGATGGTCTTCATCTTGCTAATGACTTTGCATTGATTTGTATGAAAGCAAGAGCGTTTATAAATAATGCGAAAAGAAAGGCTGATGGACAAGAAGTAAGATCCGATGACATTTCTAAACATAAAAATGATGTGATTCGTTTAACGGCTACTTTAACACCAAATGTTGTGATACCAATTCCAGATATTGTAAAACAAGATTTAACTGAATATATCAATTCCATCAGAACAGAAAATCCTGATATTAAACAATTGCTGAAAGAACAAGGTGCAGCCAATACAACATTGGAACAAATAATTGAACAATTGGAGATTACTTTTGCTTTGAGACAGTAGCATTTATTATAAAATTGTTATGGATGAAATGAAATTTATCCGAAAGGAATTATACGATCTTGTATGGTCCGATCCCTTAACTTCAATTGCAAAGAAGTTTGAAACATCAGACTACGATTTAAGAAAGCTTGTAAAGATTTTAATATACCCCTGCCTAAATCAGGGCATGGAATAAAAATTCAATTTGGAAAATCAGTGGATATTGAACCACTTGATGAGAATTATGACGGTCCAAATGATGTATCACTTTCTGAAACTCCAACCCCGGAAAACATAATCCCTGTATCAGTAGAACTGTCTCCGTTGGAAGCATTAAAAAATGAATTTGAAGATAAAACGGGATATAGTTCAGACGGTAACAGAATTAAAGCATTGGATCAGTTGAGTGTATTTGTTACTAAAGCGAATGTAGGGCGGGCGCTAAGGTTTATGGATACACTAATTAAGGCAATCAGGGCTAGAGGTCATGATATTGAGGTGAGGAATCGTGAGACCCCATCTTGAAGGGGTAGACAAAGAGACATAGACATTCAAAAAATCCAACCAGTGGATTTAAAACTCCTTAAATGAGGAATGGTAATAGATGATATACTTTGGTGTGTGCAGCAGACGTGTATCATAACTCAATTTTAGCTACACCCTTACTACACAAATATTGAAGTAATACCTTGAATTTCAACACTAATTAGTAGATAAACATTAATAGAAGTTTCCTAAACTTTAGATACAAGTTCGATTCTTATCGGGACTACCAAAAGAGTGGCTTTTGCTGCTCTTTTCTTTTTCCCGCAAAGCCAAGAAAGCTCAGGCCTGGCAATTCATTAACTTATAAATTTCAACTCTCCACGGCTATCCCTATCTTTGCCCTCCTAAATTTTCATGAACATGAAGTGGTTGAATATATTCATTAAATATCGCCTCTGGCTGGGCATTGTATTACTGGGCGTTGCCATATTTACCCATATGCAGACTAGTTTCTGGCCTTCTTTTGTATTGTATTTGCTTGCAGTTATTTTTATCCTGGGCCATTTCCTGTTAGGCCCCATGCGCCTTATCCAATCTTATATGGAGGAGGGTGATATGGAAGGCGCCAAAAAAGTGGTTGATTCTATCTGGTTCCCCGCCATTTTAATAAAGCCAGTACGTTCTGTTTATTATACCATTAAAGGAAACCTGGATATGGTGTCGCAGGACTATGAAAGTGCTGAAAAGAATATGAAGAAAAGCCTTTCGCTGGGTGGCGGCGCTTTAACCAAGCAGGCAGAAGGGCCAAACAAACTACAACTGGGCATGTTAATGATGCAGAAAGGAGATATAAGGCAGGCCGAAAGTTTGATTCGCCAGGCCATAAGAGCGGGCTTACCAGACAAAGAGAATAATGCTGCTGCTTACCTGCAGTTATGCTCGATCATGATGAACAAAAGAGAATTCAGGGCGGCTAAGGAATATTTTAAAAAAGCAAAGGGTTTTAAACCAACCACGCCACAGATCGTTGACCAGATAAAGCAGATCGAAAAATATATAACCCGGATGCCGGGATAATTGATTTGATAAGCTCTTCCAGCCTATTGATGCGGCCCATATAATTCAACCACTTTTTTAAAGCGGTAATCAAATATAGCTTTCAGTTTATTCTTAACAAACAGGTTATTAGCAATATCTCCCAGGAACCAGAGTGGTAATTTATAATGTACAATATCGGTCATCTCTACCCCACCGGCAACCGCTTTAAAATGATGCTGGTGATGCCATAGAGCATATGGGCCATAGCGCTGCTCATCTACAAAATATTTATGTTGCTCCACATGGGTTATTTCCGTCATCCAGTATAAAGGAATGCCTAAGACCGGACTCACCGTATATTCAATAAGCTGGCCAGGATACATGATATTGCCATGATATTTGGAGATGGTCTTAAAATCCATTTCATCAGGCGTGATAGTAGACAGGTTTGCAGGATCACTGAAAAAATCCCAGGCCTGATCCAGGCTCACAGGAATTTGCTGAACCGTTTTAAAAGAATAGACTTTACTCATATGCTTATAACATTTACGTATTCATTTTGTTCAATAATTACTGCATTCAAATATTGGCTATCCAGTATCTTTGGACAATGCGCCATTACCGGGAAATTTTACAAAAGAAATTTGATGAAGAATATCAAAAGCTCAACAATGAACAACGCAAAGCTGTTGATACTATTGAAGGGCCGGTAATGGTGATCGCCGGTCCGGGTACGGGTAAAACACAAATATTAGCCGCAAGGATCGGAAAGATCCTTTTGGAAACCGATACCCTGCCTGAGAATATCCTTTGTCTTACCTACACCGATGCAGGCACCATTGCCATGCGTAAAAGATTGCAGCAGTTCATTGGCGCCGACGCATATAAAGTGAACATCTACACTTTTCATGCCTTTTGTAATGATGTGATACAGGATAACCTGAACCTGTTTGAAAAAAATTCACTCGATGCCGTATCAGAACTGGAAAGCATTGAAATGTTCAAACAGCTTATTGATGCCTTCCCAAAGAACCACCAGCTCAAAAGATACCGTGGTGATGTGTACTACGAGATCAATAATCTCCGTAGCCTGTTCTCTTCCATGAAAAGAGAAGGCTGGACAGCAGCTTTTATCAATGAAAGAATTGATGCCTTTCTCAATGACCTGCCCAACCGGGATGAATATATTGCCAAACGCAAAGTGAAGGAATACAATAAAGGCGATGTACGTACCGATAAGATTGAAGAAGAAAAAGAGAAGATGGAAAAGTTGAGGGCTGCGGTGAGTGAGTTTGCCAATTTCCAGGCCTTGATGCGCAAAAGGAACCGCTACGATTTTGATGATATGATCAACTGGGTGATCAATGTTTTTGAAGAATACAAAAACATACTGGCCAATTACCAGGAAAGATTTCAATACCTGCTTGTGGATGAGTACCAGGATACAAGCGGCACACAGAACCGGCTGGTACAATTACTGATCAGTTACTGGGAAAGGCCCAATGTATTTGTGGTGGGCGATGATGACCAGAGCATCTACCGTTTCCAGGGCGCCAACGTAGAGAACATGCTGGTGTTTGCAAACCGGTATATCAAAGACCTGATGACGGTTGTACTCACCAACAATTACCGCAGCACACAGCCCATACTCGATATTTCAAAAACACTGATCAACAGGAATGAAGAAAGATTGGTAAAGCAGATAGAAGGGTTGAGTAAAGAACTGATCAGTTCCCGTATTGGATTAATGGAGTTGACAAACCAACCTGTACTGCATGAATATAATGCTGCTAAAGAAGAAATGGCAGATATTACCAACAGGGTTGCTGCATTACTGGAGCAACAGGTGGAACCCGGCAGGATCGCTGTTATTTATAAAGAGAATAAATATGGCGAAGAACTGGCCAAATATTTCAGGCTAAAGCATATTCCGTTTTATAGCAAGCGTAGTATTGATGTATTGGTGCACCCTTTCACCAGCAAGATTGTTCAGCTTCTTCGTTACCTGAATGCAGAGCATGATATACCTTATGGTGGTGATGAAATTTTATTTGAAATACTCCATTACGATTTTTACAGGATACCTCCAATTGAAATTGCAAAAATCACTGTTGAGACAAATACATTAAGGTATAAAGGCGAACAAACCTCGCTGCGAAAATTATTGTGGGATAAAGCCAATAAGCCTGCACAAAATTTATTTGACACCGGCATTCATGATGGCTTGAAAAGTTTCAGCTTCATGATCGAAAAACTGATCAGTGAAGTACCCAATATCACTTTACAGGAATTGTTTGAGCATATTATTCAACAGGCTGCTGTGCTGCCTTATATCATGCAAAGCGAAGATAAGATCGCATTGATGCAATTGCTTGCTGCTTTATTTGATTTTATTAAGGACGAGACCAGCAGAAACCCCTTGCTTAAGCTTAAAGAACTCATCAGCATTTTTGACCTGATGGTAAAAGAAGGGATCGCCCTGCCGATGGTAAAAGTGGCGGGCACAGACAAGGGTGTAAACCTGTTAACAGCTCATGGCAGCAAGGGGCTTGAGTTTGAGTATGTTTTTTTTGCGGGCGTTAACGCTTCTTCCTGGGAGAAAAAAAGAAAACCCGCCGGCGGCTATAAATTCCCGGATACTATGTTTATCTCCTCCCCCTTGGGGGGAGGCCGGGAGGGGGCCGATGCCGAAGAATTACGCCGGCTGTTTTATGTGGCCATTACCAGGGCTGAAAGGCATTTGTATATTTCTTATGTAAAATTTAAACCCGATGGAAAAGAGCTGGAGCCCTCCATGTTCATTGCCGAAATTTTAGAAGAACATACTATACCTGTTGAAAAAATAATTTTAGGCGAAGCGCTGCAAATGGAATTTGAGGTATTGCAATTTACTGCACAGGCACCCGAAATTGAACAGGCTGAATCGGATTTTATTTCAGCCCTGCTGGAAAAATTCGTAATGAATGTTACAGCGCTTAACAGTTACTTAAATTGCCCATTAAATTTTTATTACCGCAATCTTATCCGTATCCCGTCGGGTAAAAGCGAAGCAACAGAGTTTGGAAGTGCCATACACCATGCACTGGAAAAATTATTTAGAAAGATGCAGGACGACAAAAAAGATATTTTCCCAACTAAAGAAGAAATGATTTCCGACTTTAATTGGTATATGCATAAGCACCGGGAATTTTTTACCAAAGAAGCATTTGACAGGCGCATGGAATATGGTGATGAAGTGCTGCGCAACTACTATGATAAATATGTACATACCTGGAACAAAGTGGTTAGTGTTGAAAGAAATATAAGAGGTATTGTAGTGAATGGCGTTCCGCTAAAAGGAAAATTGGACAAACTGGAATTTACCGGCAAGGAAGTGAATGTGGTTGATTATAAATCGGGCAATATTGATAATGCGCTTCCTAAAATGAAGCCGCCATCTGATAAAGATGCTAATGGGGGGGATTATTGGCGGCAGGCTGTTTTTTATAAGATATTGCTTGATAACTATGAGCAGAAGGATTGGAAAGTGATCAGCACCGAATTTGATTTTATTGAACCCGATAAAAAAGGAGAATACCGTAAAGAAAAGATCATCATCAACCCCCAGGATATTGAAACGGTAAAGCAACAACTTACAGAAACCTGGCATAAGATACAGGCCCGTGATTTTTATACCGGCTGTGGAAAGGAAGACTGTCACTGGTGCAATTTTGTAAAAAATAATAAACTGGCAGTGGCGCTGCATGAGCTGGAAGCTGAAGAATCCGACCAGCAGATTTAATGACTACGTATCAATTTAAAATATTGTCAGGCTGAG
>JBKJMZ010000042.1:0-9377 GCA_046596255.1 Ferruginibacter sp.
TTTACCGCTAATTATCATACTGATGCAAAGCCCAACAGTTTATTATGTACACAGGTCATTTATAGTAAAATGAGAATTTAAAAAAATAATAAAGCCCTTCTTTACAGAAGGGCTTCATATTCATGGTGCATATTATTATTCATTCTTCTCTTTTACAGTCCCGTCTTTTTTTAACTTGTATTTTTCTTTATGCTTTTTATTATCCTTCCACACTTTTGTCCCTTTGTAATAAACTTCATAACGGCTATCATTATTTGTCATTGTTAACCAGGCAGGCAAACGGCCTGCTTCCACCCATTCAACCCTGGATTCATCGTAAAACCAATAATTGCCGCTCTCCTCGTTAAAATAAACATTCTGTGCAGGATAATACCAGTATTTGGCAGCTTCCTGTGCTTCAACCTTAGTAGCTACTGTAAATAAAAGCAGTATGCCAAAAAATATTCTTTTCATAACAGGACGTTTTAATTAGCAAATATTACGAAAAAAAATCCACATGCTATGGTATTGAAATATCACAGTCATATTCCATTTGATCACAAACGAAGTATACTTGAATAACATTTTTTATAAATGCTCAATGATATCCTATAACAATAATTACCCACCAGCAGTTTAAGAAATTGTTACCTGCATATGGGGTAGCAATTTTTTAACATGTATAATCAGGCAAATGGCATTTATTTTGTCTTTTAATTATTAAAAGAACAAAATGCTCTATAATATTATTATTGCCGTATCGATCATTGCTATTATACCAGTTATCATATATGCGTTGATCAAGGGCAGGGAAAAAGCAAAGCGGGTAAGGGTTTCTGAAGAAGGCTATGAAACTGCCTACGATGTATTGTTTACTAAAAGGAAGCCGAAGAAGTACCGTGTAGCGTAATGCTGGCTTGCCGGGCTGTGGAAAATTTACCCTTGTAAAGGTCATTTTTACCACAGCGATCATAATTACAGCCCTGTGTATTCAGAAACTATTTTCATAAAAAAAACACTCAGACTTTAACAATAGCAAGTCTACGGATTGGCTGTAATTGATCAAAGCACTGCTTATTTCAAAGATCCTCAACGATAAAATATGATGGTAGCGTACTGCAACAACTGCCTCCACTAACCTTACCGATAAATATAAATAGTTTAAACAACGTATATAAAATTGCCGGATTTCTTCTTCCTTTTCGAAAATGTATCTTTCGGAATATTACAGAAGAAAACTGATCCGATCAATGAGCAAACAACATTCTTATCAGCTTATCATTCAGTGGACGGGAAACACCGGCACCGGAACCTCCGCTTATACTGCTTATACAAGAGACCACCAGCTATTGATCAATGATAAGCCGGTTATCGGGTTGTCTTCTGATCCTGCTTTCAGGGGTGATAAAACAAAACACAATCCTGAAGAGCTTCTACTGGCATCCATCTCCTCCTGCCATATGCTTTGGTATTTGCATTTATGTGCGACTGCAGGCGTAATTGTAACGGATTATGTTGACCATGCAACGGGTATCATGGAAGAAACTGCAGACAGCGGCGGCAGGTTTACAGCAGTAACCTTGCACCCGGTTGTAACTGTTACAGAAAAAGGAATGATAGAAAAAGCAAATGAACAGCATAAAAAAGCCAATGAACTATGCTTTATTTCCAATTCATTGAACTTTCCGGTGCACCATGATCCCTTATGCAATGTGGCTGAGAGTTGAACCCCTTCTTATTTTGAATTAGCCCATCCCCCGAACTAAGCGTATTTTTGCAGCTATGCAACAAATAAACATTCCTTTAATTTTAGAGAGTCTAAACCTTCCTTCACTTAACGAAATACAGCAGGCTTCGCTGGAAGCCAATGCTAAAAATGATAATGTAGTGCTATTATCCCCTACCGGATCCGGTAAAACACTGGCTTTTTTATTACCCCTGTTGGAAACCATCAACCCTGAAATAAACAATGTACAGGCTCTGATTATAGTGCCAAGCCGGGAACTGGCTATACAGATAGATGATGTGTTTCGTAAAATGCAAACAGGTTTTAAAGTTACACTTTGCTATGGCGGGCATAAAAGAGAGACCGAAGAGAATAACCTGATTCAGGCACCCGCTTTAATTATTGGAACTGCAGGCCGGCTGGCTGATCATATCCGGCGCAATAATTTTGCACTCGACAATATCAGCACACTGGTATTGGATGAATTTGATAAATCCCTGGAACTTGGCTTTACCGAGGAAATGGCCTACATCATTGGCTCACTTAAAAATGTAAAAAAGAGAATACTAACCTCCGCTACCTATGCAGTGCCCATTCCTGATTTTATTGGGCTGAAAGATCCTGTGCGGCTTGACTTTCTGCCGGCGCACGGCGCCCTGCGGGAAGGCGAACAGACCGGAAATATGCTGGAAATAAAAACAATTTTTAGTCCTGAGAAAGATAAGATCAACACACTGTTTAACCTGGTCTGTTATTTAGGAAACCGCTCAACTGTTGTTTTCTGTAATCATCGGGTTGCTGTGGAGCGTACAAGCAACCTGCTTACAGAAAAAGGTATATTAAATGTTTTTTACCATGGTGGCATGGAGCAGCAGGAAAGAGACAGCGCGCTTTGCAAGTTCCGCAATGGAACCAGCAATATTTTAGTAACAACAGATCTTGCGTCACGTGGACTTGATATTCCGAATATCCGCTACATTGTTCATTATCACCTGCCCGATACGGAAGATGCATTTACCCACCGCAATGGCCGCACAGCCCGTATGGATGCAAGCGGTACCGCAATTTTAATTTTATCAGAAGAAGAGAAATTACCTGCTTACATTGGTGAGGTAGAAAATATCGAGATCACCGGTGACTACCCTATTCCTGAAAAACCAAAATGGAGTACTTTATTCATTGCTGCAGGTAAAAAAGATAAAGTGAATAAGATCGATATCGTTGGCTTTCTTTCCAAGAAAGGAGAACTAAAGAAAGAAGACGTAGGTATCATTGAGGTAAAGGATTTCTTTAGTTTTGTAGCTGTACGTAAGGTAAAGGTTGGGCATGTGCTGGAGCTTATCAAAAATGAAAAGATCAAGAATAAAAAAGTGAAGATAGAGATAGCAAGGTAAGCGAATAATGAATATTGAACAAGGAACAAGGAATGTCGAAGTTGGTAGCTCCTGACTACATAATTCAATAGTCCTTGTTCCCTGTTTGTAATTTTATTTCTCTGCGCTTCCGAACCTCAGCGGTTATTTTTTCTAAATCCTAAAATGGTGCCAATTAAAAAATAAATTTTTGTCTAGCATGACAGAGCTTTTCGATCAAAATGGGCTACTCCATTTTTGATTTACATACACATTCGTCCCTGAAAGTGTTCTTAAAAATGCCATCAATGCATCCACTTCCGGTCCTGTAAAATTTAAACGCTGGCCGAAACCATTTGGCCTCAGTCTTGCATCAAGATTGGTATTGCCCGGCGCCAGATTAATGGTTCCGTAATGACCAATTGCATTCTGCAGCGTGTTCAGGATAGCGGTATGCATGAGGGATCCGTTCATAATTCCGGCAGTATTTGTCAGGTCACGTAAACTTGGCGCCCGGGTATTACTTATATCAATGCTGATTCCCGATATGGTTCCGATTATTCCATTATTGCGGGTGTTTGGATCAATATCAAATTCCGGTGCATTATGGCAACCGTTACAGCCAGCTCCTCCACCAACTCTTGAACCCGTTGCATCAAAAACAGGTGGTGCCAGGAAAAGTTGTTTTCCCTGGTTCTCCGGCAGTGTAAAATTGGGAAATGGCTGACCATCATTGTTCACTACTACCCTTCCTGCATCATATTTTGAATCGAATGATTGTATGCTTCTTACAAACTGCGCCATGCATTCCTGTAAGCGTGCTTCTGTTACATTGATATCACCGTATACAAATTTAAAAAGTTCATTATAATAATTGATCCCCTGGAGTTTTGTCAGCAGGTTGGCAATACCAGGCCTGCCGCTTTGCCCGCTAAAACCCATTTCTGCATGATCTTTTACAGGTGCAGTAGTTTGTATCACTAAACTTGCGGCCCGCTCATCCCAAAAGAATTTTGTTTCAACAGCATAACGTGAATTGATGAGGCGCATAGAATGCCTGCCAGTAATTCCACCAGCAACACCTTTGCTGGCCCTGGCTGTATCGCTGAATGCAAATTGCTGTTTATGGCAGCTCCCGCAAGAAATGGAATTATCAATACTCATGTTCTTATCATAAAATAAAACCCTTCCTAAAGTAGCTTTGGCATTGGTGATGGGATTGCCACCGGTATTATCTTTATTAATATAGGCAGGCTTGCCCTGGTTTGCGAAATTCAGGAGGTTGTTAGGGTCTACATTTGTACCAAAAGCCACTTTAATGGCTGCATAAGGGTCAACAATAACAGGAATTTGAACAGGAGTGGTTTCACTTTTAGAACAGCTTACTATAATCACCAGTAAGGTAAATACAGCAGCAAAAGCAATTTGCAATTTAGTTATGATTAGGTTTTATTAGTTGGTAGTTGAGCAACACAGGTTGCCGGGCTGTGGCTTTGACTAACAACATGCCAGGTAGTTAAATGTATAAAAAAATATTTATTAAGCGGTCACTTTAGTGTATGAATTGACGAATGCCCTGATGGCCTGGTCAAATAGCGGGGCTTCATTAAAAAGGAAACGATGCTCAATGGGCACCACATAGATGGGAAAATCCTTAAGTTCCTGTTGGAATTTTTCAAGTCTTACCGCATCCTTTTCGGTAGTAAGTACTACTTTTTTCTCTGATGTTATCTTTTCAAAATACTGCTTGATGTCTTTCAGGTCATTCGTATGAAAGATATGGTGGTCTGCAAAACGGATCATATCATAACTGTCGGCGTGTTTTTCCAAATGCGCCTTAAGTGGCGCCGGGTTTGCAATACCACATACCAGTAAGATACCATGTTCCGCTGTTACATCAAATGCTTGCCTGCTGATAAGCTGGTAAGGCTGTCCGTAAACAATGGTTGTAAAGAAAACAGATTGATGAGACGCAGGGTCGATCTCTATAATGATCGACTTTTTCTCCTGTTCAGAAAGATCAGCAGTGCATTTGGTTACAATAATGATATGCGCTCTTTTGCTGCTACTTCTTACATCCCGCAGATCGCCGGCAGGCAGGATAAGGTCACGGGTATAAAGGTTTGAATAGTCGGTCAATAAAATATTCAGCCCGGCCCTTACCTGCCTGTGCTGGAATGCATCATCCAGGATGATCACTTCTGTTTCGGGGCGCTCATGTAGTAACTGCGGTATAGCTACGATCCTTTCTTCGCCAACTGCAACTGTAACATTTGGAAATTTTTGGTGGAACTGCATCGGCTCATCTCCTATCTCCAATGCCGTAGTACCTTTCGCAGCAATGGCAAAGCCAGCTGTCTTTCTTTTATAACCACGGCTCAGCGTTGCCGTTTTAAAATCATTTTGCAAAAGCCTGATCAGGTATTCTGTCATCGGTGTTTTACCCGTGCCGCCTGTTGCCAGGTTACCAACACATATCAGCGGAAAATTAAATGAAGCAGATTTTAAAATATTCTTGTCATAAAGCTTATTGCGCAGCCATATTATTGCCCCATATATCCAGGTGATCGGTAAAAAAAGATATCTGAAGCTTTTTAGGAGCAAGGTTTAATTGTTAAATTGTTAAATGGTTTTGTAATGTAAAGGGCCCAAACAATTAAGCCATTTAACAATTTAACCATTACTGCTGTATAAAGATAGAAAAGATAGTAGTCCCGTAATTCCGTTCAGTTTTATAATGATCAAACTTCTTATAATTATTCCGCGGTGTATGCTCAAGTACGAACCATCCGCCGGGTTTTAAAAGCTTGTGTTCAAATATTTTTAAAGGAAGATCATCAATGTTTCCCAAGGCATAAGGCGGACCTGCAAAAATAAGGTCATACTGCCCACTGGAACTTGTGGGCTGGCTGCTGCTTTCTATAAAGCGGAACACATCACCCTTTATAACGTTAAAATTTTCAAAGTCCAGATCCGCTGAGGTTTTTTTTATGAACTCGTACATCTTTGTATCCTTCTCCACAATGGTGATATCGGGCGCTCCCCTGCTGGCCAGTTCGTAACTGATGCAGCCTGTGCCGCCAAAAAGGTCGAGTACTTTTAATTCATTCAGCTCCAAATTATTCTGGAGAATATTGAAAAGGCCTTCTTTGGCAAGATCAGTTGTGGGCCGGGTATAAGGCATTTTACCAGGCGGGGTTATCCTTCTGCCCCCATGTATGCCACTGATTATACGCATGAGGCTAATGCAAATAAAGCGCTGAAAAAATGTTGGGGATGTTCTTTGATCGCTTCGTCGTAATCATACTCCGCAGGAAGCTCATCAAACTGTACCTGTAAAAAATATTTATAAATGGCAGCGTATAAACCGGAATGTTCATCTATCATACCACTGATATGTAAACTTACAGATGACTGTGGTATATCAAATCCTTTACAAACATTCAGCAAATGAAAAACACAATCTTCGGGATCGTTGTAAACAAAATTCTGGATCACCTGCAGCCTGCCTTCTTTGCATACCATGATCGTTAAACTGTTGCTGTAAAAAACAGTATACAGGTGATTGCCCTCAGGAAGTTCACGATTGACCATGGCAGAAAAAACATGGGTATGCGTGGCTACCGGTACATAGCCGTTAAAACTATCTATAACAGTTTGTGGTACCCTATAAACATTATGCAGGTTATGCCTGTACAAAAAATCCGATTTGATGGCGCCCTGTTCTACATCACCAAAAACGAGGTTCAGCATATTGAGGTTACGGTCTTCATTCATCAGCTCGGCAGGCACTAAAATACTTTGCGGAAAGGACCAGAAGATATGCCACTTCCTGTATTGCTTTTGCAAGAGGGTCTCACTGCTGAAGATCTCTTTAAAAAGCGGGTTCAGTTCATTTTCAGTTAATCCACCCGGAAAACTATATATCACTACTGCTTTAAAAATATTATCCTCATCAAGCACTGCCAATGAAACCCCCGTGGGGCCTGCTTCTATAAATACCCGGGCAGCATCAAAATTTATTTTTGGAGCCTGTATACTAAAAGATGGATTTACATGTTTCATTTCAGCGGCAAAATAAGATATTTTTGCTGACTTTATGGAGAGTACAGCTGCAATCCCCGATTTAAAAGTACAGGTAAACAATAAACAGATACTGTCTATTGCATTGCCCATTACCCTGGCCATACTTATTCCCCAGATCAATATGCTCACCAACAGCATTTTTTTGGGCGACCTGAGTACGGAGGCCTTAGGCAATGCCGGTATCACGGGTGTATTCTATTTGATATTTGCAGTAGCAGGCCATGGATTGAACAATGCATTGCAATCTGTTTTTTCAAGATATGCAGGAAGTGATAATCCGGAAGCTTTTAAAGTGATTCTTGCACAGGGCATCAGGATCTGTTTACAATTTGCAGTAGCCGGTATTTTAATTACCTGGTTCATTGCGCCATTTATTTTAAAAGAAGTTGCCGACCCCAAAGCATACCCCGTTGAGATCGAATTTTTAAAGATCAGGATAATGGGACTGCCTTTTCTGTTCTTATTCCAGATGGGCAATGCGTTCCTGGTATCTTCTTTAAACAGCCGCTGGCTGATGATCGGTTTTATTTTTGAAGCAGGGTTGAATATCATACTCGATTATTTATTGATAAAAGGGAGGTTTGGATTCCCGGCCCTTGGCTTTAACGGTGCTGCATGGGCTTCTGTTATTGCAGAGTTCACGGGCATGATCGTGGTACTGATAGTGCTGTTTCGTACTGGTTTAAAAAAACAATATGATTTACTTACTACCAATAAGTATGATAAGATCATCACCAAACAGATATTGAAGATATCTGCGCCGCTGATGCTGCAATACGTGATCAGTGTTACCACCTGGCTCATATTCTTTATCCTGATAGAAGGCCTGCATGATGAAACTGCCAAGGCCATCAGCAATACCATGCGAAATGTGTTTGGCTTAACAGGCGTTTTTGTATGGGCCTTTGCCAGCACTACCAATGTAATGGTAAGTAATTTAATGGGACAAAAAAGAGAAGATAAAGTACTTGAAGCAATCACCAGAATCATGATGCTAAGCATCGGCTTCTGTTTATTCATGTGCCTGCTGGTAAATATTTTCCCTACAGCATTCTTTGGTTTATTTGGCCAGGGCGATGAATTTGTTAAGCAGGGAATACCCGTACTACGTGTGGTAAGTGTGGGCCTCATGTTTATGAGTGTTGCCAATATCTGGCTCAATGGTGTTACGGGTACTGCCAAAACAAGAATGAACCTTTTCATCGAGATCATTGCAATTACGGTTTACCTGGGATATACCTGGTATTTTATCAAGGTAGATTACAGATCACTGGCATGGGCCTGGAGTAATGAGCTGGTTTACTGGTTCACTATTTTTATTATTTCATTTATTTATTTAAGGAGTGGAAGGTGGAAAACGAAGTAAGTACCAGCTTAATTTTTTTTAGCTGCATGATTGATGCTTGCCCCGAAACAGTCGGGATAGCTATCATTTCATCCAAAATACCAAAGGAAAACCTTTATCTAAGCAAAGCCATTTAAAAAGGAATTAAAATTTTGTGTATTTGTGAACCTGGGAATACAAAGGCGAAAACTAAATTTTTAAAATTACTAGAAGGGCTTTTGAAGTTGCTGAAAAAGGTTTGTATATTTAAGTGTTGTGGTCAATTAATACTACCAGCATACACTTTACAAAGTCAAACAATTATAAATCAAAACAAAGTCAATACAATTATGAAAAAGACATTTATAGGCCTGGGAATGTTAGCAACTGCCACATCAGTTCTATTCTCAAGTTGTGCGACACTTTTTGGACACAGTTCCTACGCTGTGTTAATTAATAGTGATCCATCTAGCGCTGTTGTGAATATTACAAACAAAAAGAATAAAGAAATTTTCAAAGGACAAACTCCAGCTACTGTGACGCTTAAATCCAGTGCAGGATTTTTTTCTAAAGCAGAATATCAAGTAAAAATTTCTTCGCCAGGATATACAGAACAAGTAATTCCTGTAACCTTTACACTTAACGGATGGTATTTTGGTAACATACTAATTGGTGGCCTTGTAGGTATAACCGGGTTAACGCCGATAGAATACAGGAATAAATATAATAAGCAGGTAATTGCATAATTTCCGAAGTTGTTGGTGTTCGTGCTGAGGCAAAGCAGCGTAAGCATCACCAACAACCCGCAGGGTCCTTTCATATGTTGGCCTTAATTGTCATTAGGTGATTATAAAATCTCAATAATACCGAGATGGTTTATGATCGTATAATATTTTGTCATACTTGCCTT
>JBKJMZ010000095.1:0-3548 GCA_046596255.1 Ferruginibacter sp.
AGTTCAAGTAATTTTGTTTTGCTTTTGGTGGACAAAGGAAAGTTTGAAGTTTTCGGATCCCTATTGCAATTTTGGTGTGAGTGTTTTTCGTTTTTAAATTCTGCCACTTTCGCTTTCTGTTGAATTTGACATCAATCATTGCTCTTTTTCTTTTTTTTAAACAGCGGCTACCGCCTTTTTCGTTTCCTTTCATTAAACCCATTCCGATTTGCGGAATCTTTTTGTTTTAATAAGCTTTTTACGGAGGGCGGTGTGGCAGGTTTTCGTTTAGTTGTAAAGCCAGTTGTACTAAACCGTTTTGCAGGTCTTTATGTTTCCTTGTTTTGCATGGGGTGGACAGCGGAACTATTCCCGATCTATAAACAGCTTTTTATTTGTTTAAAAATCACTTTCCATAAATTTTCGGGTTCAAAAAAACCGGTTTATCATTGGGGTGGTAATTTGGCATCAGCTTTTCTTTTTTTAATTACAACTCATCTTTGCCCAGACATACAACAAAGGGTTTTGCAAAATACGGGCAATTGAATGGTCATCCAGGCATTTGTAACTACATTGTACTTCAGCTATGGGGTTGACCGATTGCTAATAAAATTTTTTATCAAAATATTGTTTTCGTTTTCTAACTTACATCACAGCCGGGGCAGACGAGCTACGAATTTCCGTACTTCGCAAAGCCCCGGGCGTTATGCTTCACCCTAGCGAAAATCTCAAAAATGACAGGCAGACAAATGACAAGACAGTGAAAGCAAACTTATTTTGCTTAAGTTTGTATCAAGACACGAAAAATGGAAATAAGAACAGATTTATTCTTGGGAGACAGTAAAGAAGTATTGAAAAAACTTCCCGACAATTCAGTTGACCTCATAGTTACATCACCACCTTACGCCGACCAGAGAAAAGGAACTTATGGAGGCATACACCCAGACAAATATGTTGAATGGTTTTTGCCAATTTCTGAACAATTATTTAGAGTTTTAAAGCCAACAGGGACTTTCGTTTTGAATATAAAAGAAAAAGTTGTTGACGGTGAACGCAGTACCTATGTAATGGAATTAATCATTGCAATGAGGAAGCAAGGTTGGCTATGGACAGAGGAATTTATTTGGCATAAAAAAAATTCATTTCCAGGTAAATGGCCAAATCGTTTTAGAGACAGTTGGGAAAGACTTTTGCAATTCAATAAAAACAAAAACTTCAACATGTATCAAGACGAAGTCAAAGTTCCTATTGGAGATTGGGCAAAAGGAAGACTTAAAAATTTAAGTGAAACAGACAAAATAAGGGACAATGCAAAAAACGGAAGTGGATTTGGCAAAAACGTTTCAAATTGGTTAGGTAAAGAAACAGTATTTCCAACGAATGTTTTGCATTTGGCAACAGAGTGTAACAACAAAAATCATAGTGCCGCATTTCCAGAGGAATTACCAGAATGGTTTATAAAACTATTTACGAAGCAAGAAGATACAGTGTTAGACCCATTTGTTGGTTCGGGGACAACCTTATTTGTTTCAAAAAGAATGAGACGCCATTCAATCGGAATTGATATTACATCCGAATATTATGAAATGGTAAAAAGCCAAATTACCCCTGTAGAATTATATTTGTTAGAGCCTAATGTAAAATATGAAAAAACTAAACCTCAAAGACGTTACGCAATACGTTGAGAAAAATATTGGAACATTCCACGAAAAACGTATTCAAAGTCTTGACGGTTTAAAACTTATTCAAGTCTTAAAGCGTAAGAACCCCTATTTGTTTAAGGCAAAGTATGTATTGACTGCCGAAAAAATAATTAATGGAATAGTTGATGCACACATATCTTCAAATGAGGAAACAATTTTTGGAGATTGGTTAGAAGGACTTGCAATTTTTATAAATGGCAAAGTTTATGACGGTCGAAAATCAGGTATTCCAAATATTGACCTTGAATTTGATAATGACGATATTCGTTATATCGTTACTATAAAATCCGGTCCTAATTGGGGCAACAGTTCTCAAATTAAGAAAATGGCTTCGGACTTTAAAACAGCAAAAAAGACTTTAAGGACAAGTAACTCAAAACTAAATATTGTCGCAGTGAATGGTTGTTGTTACGGACGGGATAACAAGCCAGACAAAGGAGATTATTTTAAATATTGCGGACAAAAGTTTTGGGAATTTATTTCAGGTGACACAAACCTTTACACAGAACTTATAGAACCTCTTGGACACAAAGCAAAAGAAAGAAATGACGACTTTGTTAAGTCATACTCACAAATGATTAATAAGTTTACAAAAGAATTTACCACAGACTTTTGCGATGATAACGGTGCAATAAAATGGAATGAAATTGTACAATTAAATTCGGCAACCATTGCCCCGACAAAGCCAAAAGTAACCACCCAAAAAAGGGCGAACGCATAACATGGGGTTTTGCAATATTGGGGCTTGACGTTGTAATCTTCATCATTAGCAACATGGCAGCAGTTGTTCGGGCAAGACAAGCATCGGTGGGCTTTTGGTTGTTATCTTGTACATTTGTTTTTCATTCAGCAGTGGTTCCGGGCTTGACGTTTTTCAAATCCCCCAACATCGCAAAGCCCTGTTCGTTGTACGATACCTTAAATGAAAATCTTGCTCCCATTAAAGTTTGACATAAAACTATTTTTGTTATTAGCTATTGCTTTTATCGTTTCGACAATTGTTGGAACTGTATCACACGAATTTGGACACTTTACAGTTGCAAAATACTTGGGCTATTCGTCGAATGTTAGTTATGGTTACACAATTTGGGACGACAATAAAACAAGACCATTTATTGACTCGACTTACTCTAAGTATTCTAAAGAAATAAATTCAAATATTGACTATCCAAGAAAAAGTGAATTTGACCAAATTCAGAAGAAGCTAATGAGAGACGATTTTTGGATTACTCTAGGAGGACCAATCCAAACCATGTTGACAGGAACTTTAGGATTATTATTACTATTAAATCAGAGAGCAAAAATTTACAAAACACAAAGGGTAAATCTTTACCAATGGTTTGTAGTTTTTGTGACACTATTTTGGCTGAGACAATTAGCAAATTTCCTTGTTGGACTTTTAATAAAAATTCTACACGGTAAATTTCCTGAAAGAGGTGACGAATTTGAAATTGCCGATTTTTTAAAATTACCAACTGAATCAATAAGTCTATTGACTGCAATAATTGCATTAGGAATTACTTTATTAATCATTTTTAAAATAATTCCCTTAGGCAAACGCCTTACTTTCATCGCATCAGGATTAATTGGCGGTGTAATCGGCTATAACTTTTGGTTAGTTTGGGTAGGACCAATTATAATGCCGTGACAAGGCATCGTACAACATGGGGTTTTGCAATATTGGGGCAGGACGTTGTAATCTTCATCATCAGCAACATGGCAGCAGTTGTTCGGGCAGGACAAACATCGATGGGCTTTTGGTTGTAATCTTGTACATTTGTCTTTTAATCAGCAGCGGTTCCGGGATTTGAAAAACGTCAATCCCGGAACCGCTGCTGATTAAAAGACAAATGTACAAGATTACAA
>JBKJMZ010000199.1:0-2812 GCA_046596255.1 Ferruginibacter sp.
TTCTTCCTCCTAAGCCAGGTGCAAAGTATGTTCTTTTACCATCTGGATCTAAAGAAACAATTGGATTATTTAAGACAAAATTGTACGGTGAAAAACTTCTATATTCTTGATAGGCAGGATCTACACTCAACCACCGGCCAATTCTTGTATCATAAATTCTAGCACCAAAATCTAAATTATCAAAAGCAATCTCATTGGATTTCTCTTTCCCATTAAACCCATACCTGTAGCTATTTCCCTGGCTATATTGCCTTCCCGGCATACCCATTCCAAACGAATAATACTCATAACCACCAAACAATTTGCTGTAGGGGTTTTCAAAGAACTAAGCGAATTGCAAATTAACCCTTTTTTGGAGAAATTCTACTCTAAAAAAATCCTGCCGAAGCAGGATTTTTTTATTAAGGATATTGATCATTTGCGGGAGTCTCCCCTTTGGCTAAAACTGGAAATAGATAAAGGAGCTGCTGCTTTCCTGGCTCCAGATCAACAGCAATAACATGAATGTCCAGATGATGCCAACCAACCACCAGGGCATTTTTTCAGCTACTGTCAATACTCTTGTATTTCGCATCATCCAATGAAAAGCCACCAGCAAAACAGTTATTACCGCAACTTTAATAACGCTGAGTGTAGTAAGCAAAGGCACCGCATCGTGCACATTATAGAACATTGACCTAAGAAGCTGCCAGGCAGCGCCAAAATCTGGCGCCCGGAAGAAAACCCAGGTAACATTAATAAAAAAGAAAGTAACCATGGCATACAGAAAGTTGCCCAGTGTTTTGGGTTTGTATTCCGGATTGGAAATAGTTTTTTCCTCATGCACTGCCCTGGGCAATGCGCCTTTAACCTGTTTATTTTTGCTACCCACAAGATCCTGTACCAGTTTTTCTATCCATAAGTAAGCCCCATGCAATGCACCCCAAACCACAAAAGTCCAGTTGGCCCCATGCCATAGTCCGCCCAGTAACATGGTGATCATTAAATTTAACTGTGTACGGAATTTGCCTTTGCGGTTTCCCCCAAGCGGTATGTACAAATAATCTCTAAGCCAGGCTGATAAAGTAATATGCCACCTTCGCCAAAAATCAGAAAAACCGATGGCGCCATAGGGATATAAAAAATTCTCCGGCAATACAAATCCAAGGCATGCCGCCACACCAATGGCGCAGGTGGAGTAACCCGCAAAATCAAAAAATATCTGCCCTGAGAATGCCAGTACGCCCATCCAGGCATCGAGTGTTGGTAAAATTGCTTTACTGTTAAAAACATCATTGGCTGATGGAGCCAGTAAGCTGTCGGCCAGCACAACTTTCATGAAAAGGCCAAGCGATATCAAAAAAAGCCCCTGCATCAACTGCTTTTGTGTGGCAGTGCGGGGTGTTTCAAACTGTGGCACCAGTTGCGGCGGACGAACAATGGGGCCTGCAACCAAATGCGGAAAGAAGGTAACGAAAAGAGAAAAATCGAGTAAAGACTTTACGGGCTTGCTTCTACGCTTATACATATCTATTGTATAGCATAGTGTTGTAAAGGTATAAAACGAGATACCGGCGGGTAAAATGATATTGGGCTTGGCAGGATGATAATCGATACCCATTACATTGACAAGACTAGTGAAATTTTCGAGTAAAAACGTGCCGTATTTAAAAAAGATAAGCATACCCAGGTTGCCAATAAGGCTTATCACCAGCAATAATTTTCGTTTGTGTTTATTCTCCTGGTTGTAAAGTGCCTTACCCACAATAAAATCTACCACAGTTGCTAACCATAATAGAAGTATAAAGGGAGGATTCCATGCAGCATAAAAAATATAGCTTGCTATCAGCAGGTTTATCTTTTTTACTTTCCAGGTAAAGGGAAGACTGTGCAGGATAAGAATAATGATAAAGAAAACAATGAATGTATACGAGTTGAATACCATGGTGTATAAGCGTTAGTAGTGTTAAACGATTCTATATCTGAATGTGATGTCAGGGTGAGCCTGTCGAACCCGTATTGCTGAACGATACCGTCTTCGACAAGCTCAGACTGACAGTACGTTTTATTACAGCTTTACCTGTTTTGGAAACTTCCATCCCTTTTCGTCCTGCAATATTTTGATAAAATGCCTGGTAAAAACAATCGCATCAGCTTTACTTAAGTGCGAAAATTCAGGGCAGATAAAATCGGCAATCGGCGGGTAGTCTTTAAAATGTATACCGGGGCAATTGGTTGTAGCAAGCACCCTGTCCCAGTATTTTTCCCGGGGGAAGGCTTTGCTTTCTCCCATGGAGTAATAAGGGCCGCTGGATGGGGTACGTACAAACATCACATCTCCGCCTCTTGCTTTTATTTTATCTACTGCAACTTTCACCTGGTTCAATATGGAATCTAATTTGGCGCCGCTTGCCGGGGGATCCTTACTCATTTGCCTGAACACATCCCAGATGGCTTTTACTTTATTTTGCTCAATGGTATCTGCTGAAAATTCATCGGTCATATACTCCTGCCTGTTGAAATTAACCCTCCCAAAGCCGGGTGGAAATCCACGAAAATTATATACGCCTTTCCTGTCGGGTATATCAAGCCAGCTTAACTGTGCATTCATTGAGTTAAATTCCTTATCTAAAAAAACAAAGTTCGATTCTAAAACACGATTGATATAAAAACTTGCGGTTTGAGCCGGGGTACGCTCTTTAAAATATTTCATATTCTCCATAGGCCGGGACATACTCATCGGCGATGATGAAAAGAATAATCCTTCCGTTACATCCACAACAAGCTTTCCTTTAAATTTTTTATCATTTGCCAGGTCTTCAAGAAGTGGTAT
>JBKJMZ010000203.1:0-5901 GCA_046596255.1 Ferruginibacter sp.
GGGCTGCTCCGGTTGAAATGCATACTTTGTAAATGGCTTGTTTTGCATGTAACTGAAAGTGGCATCAATTTTTTTGATCAATACATCCGGGTTAAAATCGCCACTCATAATTACAGCCATATTGTTGGGCACATAATACTTGTTGTAATAATTTCTTATCTCAACCAACGAAGGATTCTTCAAATGCTCGATGGTGCCAATGGTTGTTTGTAAACCATAATTGTGATTTTTAAACAACTCTGCAAATAGCTTTTCAAAAACCCTCCTGCCATCACTATCCAGTCCACGATTCTTTTCTTCATACACAGCTTCCAGCTCCGTATGAAAGATCCTCAGGATCGGGTTCCTGAAACGCTCACCCTGCACGGCCAGGTATTTATCAATAGCATTGGCAGGTACATCATCAGTGTAAACCGTTTGTTCAAAAGAAGTAAAGGCATTGGTACCCTGTGCTCCCATTGACAACATCATTTTATCATATTCATTGGCAATAGCATATTTGGATGCAACACCAGATACAGAATCAATACGACGGTAAATGGCCGCACGCTGGGCAGGATCAGTTGTTTTATTATACTGCTCATACAACGCATCAATTTTATCAAGCTCAACTTTTTCTTTAGCCCAATCCAGGGAACCATATTTATCTGTTCCTTTAAAAACCATATGCTCCAGGTAATGTGCAAGGCCTGTGTTGGTTGAAGGGTCTGTTTTACTGCCGGCCTTTGTTGCTATGTAAGCCTGTACCCTTGGATCTTTGTTAGTAGGACTTAAAATTACGGTGAGCCCGTTCTTTAGAGTATAAAACCTGGCTTTAGCAGGATCGTTGGTAACATATTTGTAAGTGTACCCTCCCGATGTAGCAGTTTTCCACTCGTATTTATTGCTTTGCGTAAAAGCAGTTACAGTTGAAAAAACTAAGCTTACAAAAAACATAGATTTGATAAATCGCATAATTTTAAATTTACTTTTTTGAGTGCCGAAATTACTATTATTAGCAGTCAATAACTTACCGTTCGCAACATTAATTATACTTTTGAGCAAAATTTAACGCAATACATGAGCAAAATTTTTAAACTACTGCGTAATGGATCCATTTCTTCTTTAAAATGACCGACCCAAAACATATATCTATACTTGATTACAGTTATGAACTTCCTGCAGAAAGGATCGCCTTGCATCCACTGGCCAAAAGGGATGCCTCAAAACTGCTTGTGTATAAAAATGGCATCATTCGGGAGGACGTTTACAGCAATATCGCTGAGCATCTTTTTTCAGACAGCTTACTTATTTTTAATGATACCAAAGTGATCCGGGCCCGTATCCGTTTTCAAAAATCAAGCGGTGGTATCATAGAGATCTTTTGTCTTGAGCCTTACGAAGCCATTAATGAATACAGCACGGTAATGAATAAGAAAGGTTCTGTTAAATGGAAGTGCATGATCGGCGGTGTAAGCAAATGGAAGGAAGGTAAGTTAGTTAAGCGTTACGAGTCGGGAGTAAGAAGTAGCGAGTCAGGAGTCAGGAGTTTGGAGTTAACTGTACAATTAATTGAAAAACTAGCAGATGCCTGGGTGGTTGAATTTTCCTGGCTGCCTGCTGACCTCGGTTTTGTAGAAGTGCTTGAAATGGCAGGAGATATTCCTTTGCCGCCTTATATCAAAAGAAAAACAGGAGCCGATGATATAACAAGGTATCAAACCATTTATGCAAAGGATGAAGGGTCGGTAGCAGCGCCCACTGCCGGTTTACATTTTACTGAAGAAGTTTTTAAAAGTCTTGCTGCAAAAAATATTAAAACAGCGTTTGTAACCCTGCATGTAGGAGCCGGCACTTTTAAACCGGTTAAAGCCGCTTTTATGCAGGATCATGAAATGCATGCAGAATGGATAGATGTTGATGTTAAAACAATTGAAACACTGATCACCCAATTAGGAAAACCTATTGTTGCAACCGGAACAACTTCCTTAAGAACCTTGGAGAGCCTGTATTGGATGGGGGTTAAGGCATTGCAGGACCCGTCGTTAAAACATATGCAATTAGATCAGTGGGAGGTTTATGAAGCTCCGCTGGCTAATAACAACCTACCTGCTGCAGATGCTTTGAATTCATTATTGAGCTGGATGAGGACAAACAACCGGCAAAGATTATTTAGCCGATCACAGATACTGATCGCACCGGGTTATGCATTTAAAATAGCGAATGCCATTATTACCAATTTCCATCAGCCCCAGTCAACACTACTCTTATTGGTTGCGGCCGCTATTGGCTCAAATTGGAAAAAAGTTTATGCCCATGCCCTACAGCATGATTTTCGTTTTTTAAGCTATGGAGACGGAAGCATCTTATTCATCGATCAATAAATTACCTTTGCCCTTTCACAGCAATCCAGTTTTTAATAATATCATACCGATACTTTATGTCTTTAAAAAATATTATCCATTCCCTGTTCAATAATACCGGTATTTATATTGGTAAAAGGCCAACCTATAAAGGCAAGGCCAACTTTAGTGTAGATGAGCTGCACTATGGTTATTCATTCCCTTCGGCCAATTATGCGCCCTGGCAGGGAGATGAAGCTTTTATGAAGATCTATAGCCAGATAAAAAATAATACCCTGGTGGATATATACCGCTGTTACGAACTGTGGCAACTGGTGGAGCAGGTACATACTTTGAACCGGACAGCGGCTATACTTGAAGTAGGCGTATGGCGTGGTGGCACTGCAGGCATCATGGCGCAACAATTATTCAATTTGAACAGCACAGCTACACTTTACCTTGCTGATACATTTGCAGGCGTTGCCAAAGCCGGAGCCAATGATAGTTTTTATACAGGTGGGGAACACAGTGATACCAGCGAACAGATCGTTGAAGATGTTTTAAAAAATAAAAGCCAATACCCTCATTACAGTATTTTAAAAGGCATATTTCCGGAAGATACAGAACAAAAGATACCAGCTACTGAAGTATTCGGGCTTTGCCATATTGATGTCGATGTGTACACTTCCGCAAAAGATATACTGGAATGGGTATGGAATAAACTGATCCCCGGCGGCGTAGTTGTTTTTGATGATTATGGATTTCATACCTGCACCGGTGTAACCAAGCTGGTAGAAGAATACCGTAATTATCCCGACAGGCAGATCATTCACAACCTTAATGGGCATGCACTAATGATCAAATTAAAATAAGAAATCTTATTGGCGAATTGTAACAGGAGTACCAACAGGAATATAACTGTACAGGTCTTTCATCTCTGTATACTTTACCGAAACGCAACCATCGGTCCAGTTGTAAAAATTATCCACTGTCCACTCTTCCTGTGGGCGGGTAGCATGTATGGCAATTCCATTACCTATTTTGGCGTTCTTAGGTAAGATACCTTTCGCTTTCCTTTCTTTGAATCTTTGAACACTGGTTTCATTTGGATAATCGAGTAGTAATTCGGGGCCCCATTGCTTATGCATTTTTTTAAGGATCACTTTAAAGTTCCCGTCAGGTGTTTTCTTATCTCCCTCCCTCATCTTATCACTAAGGTCCTTACTTCCAAAAACAATTGGGTAAGTTGCATACCAGCCTTCATCATCATACACGTATAATTCGTATTCACTTTTATCAACAATAATGTAATAAGGATTAGCGGTGTTGTTTGTAACGGCCTTGGTTTGAACAGTGCTTTTAATTATGGCAAATCTTTTAGGGGTTGCCGGCACGAATGATAATAATGCAACCACGGAAGTTAACATAGTGACGCGTAGGATCTGGACAGGTTTCATTTGACAAAAATAATTTTCTTTTGTTCACAACGATTAGCTTTTTAAAATTATTTCATTTCTACGGTAAACATTAACAAACCCTATGAATGTGGAAAAAAAATTGCTGACCCCAGGAAAATTTCCCACGTAAAAATACATGTGAGATAAATTTTATACAAGCTAGGGAGGCAAACAATTCTTTTATAAAAAACAGCTCCTCAAATAAGGAGCTGTAGTTCAAAAAGTATAATAAACCCTCACCTGTTCCGGTTAAATCCATCGCAGCTGAGGAATTGGGTGAGCGCTATTTATGCCGACTATTTGCTTAGGAGTTCAATTCGTTTTCGGTCGGCATAAGCCCATCTAATATTTCACTTTAGTCCTACGGACTACTTATGAAATAAAGATGGTCTTACCAATAGCTAAACCTGAAGCCCACATTATAAGGCCGCATGTCCAGGCTTTTTTCGTACATGGAATTTGGACTGTAAGAACCGTAGAACATTACCGGCCCTACGCCAAGCTCAGCTACATAAGAGAACTTAAATCTTTCAAGGCCATAATCTCCTTTGTTTTTCAGCTTTCCCCTTTCGGTGCTTTTTTGTTTGTTACGCTGGCTATATAAATAGCCGGCACTAACACCCACGCCAAGACTTATACCTTTTTTGCGCTCGTGTGGATTAGAAACAAAATTCAGCATCAGGGGTACAGTGGCATAATCCGCAGCCAGTTTATTCTTAGTGAATGCAATAGAATCCCTGAAAATAAATGGCGCATTGGTTTGCGTGGAAGCGGTATATGGTACGGGGCCATCTTCATTATAATTTATGGCCGATTTGCGCCCCTCCCCAACCTCCCGATGCATCGGGATAACTGGAAGGGGGAGTTTTTAATTCATTACATCTTTCGTTGAGGCCCTTTTACCTTAAATTTGCGTTGAAATAACCGGAACTTATATGAATGAAAAATTCGTCAGCCGCATTGCCAGTGAACTTTCAGAAATTGAAACTGCGGGCCTTTCCAAAAAAGAGCGTATTATCAGCAGTGAGCAAGGCGCCGAGATCATTGTGAACGGTAAAACGGTATTGAATTTCTGTGCCAATAATTACCTCGGACTTTCTTCTCATCCTAAAGTGGTTGCAGCAGCCAAAAAATATATTGATATCCGGGGTTATGGTATGAGCAGCGTTCGCTTTATCTGCGGTACACAGGATATTCACAAAGAACTGGAAAAAAAGCTGGCCGACTTCCTGGGCACGGAAGATACCATTCTATATGCCGCGGCGTTTGATGCCAACGGCGGCGTTTTTGAACCTTTGTTTGGTGAGGAAGATGCAATTATTTCGGATGCACTGAACCATGCTTCTATTATTGACGGTGTTCGCCTGTGTAAGGCACAACGCTACAGGTATGAGCATAACAATATGGATGACCTGGAAGCCAAGCTGAAAGAATCAGCAAACCTCCGCAGCCGCATCATTGTAACAGATGGCAGTTTCAGCATGGATGGTACTATTGCGCAACTGGATATAATATGTGACCTCGCAGATAAATATGACGCCATTGTAATGATAGATGAATGCCATAGCAGCGGGTTTTTAGGCAAGACCGGCAGGGGTACACACGAATACCGCAATGTGATGGGCAGGATAGATATTATCACGGGTACATTAGGCAAAGCCCTTGGCGGCGCCAGCGGTGGTTTTACCAGTGGCAGAAAAGAGATCATTGAAATGCTGAGACAAAGAAGCCGCCCATACCTGTTCAGTAATACCCTGGCACCAAGTATTGTGGGTGCATCAATTACGGTACTGGATATGCTGAGCGAAACAACAGAATTGAGAGACCAACTGGAAACCAATACCAGGTACTTTAGAACCAAAATGACCGAAGCCGGTTTTGATATCAAGCCCGGTGACCATCCCATTGTGCCAATCATGTTGTACGATGCGGTGCTTGCACAAAACTTTGCAGCTAAATTACTGGAAGAAGGGATCTATGTAATTGGATTCTTCTTCCCTGTTGTAGCTAAAGGGCAGGCAAGGATCAGGGTACAATTAAGTGCTGCACATAACCAGCGGCATTTAGATAAAGCGATTGAGGCATTTACTAAGGTTGGGAAAGAGTTAGGGGTGTTGAAGTAA
>JBKJMZ010000060.1:0-7221 GCA_046596255.1 Ferruginibacter sp.
TGAAGAAGTTTTGCTGCATGATACCAAAGACGGAAGCTGGGGAGCAATGGGTGCCATGATATCTTCCATTGATGAATTTGCAAACTATATGGCTTTTCATTTATCTGCATGGCCGCCCAACAATGCAAAAGATGATGGGCCCATAAAAAGAAGTTCGGTACGGGAGATGCATCACCCCTGGAGATGGAATAATTTTAATCCGAATTATAAATTCCCCGATGGAAGAACCTGTGCTGTTATCACAGCTTATTGTTATGGTCTGGGCTGGTTAAAAGATTGTGATGGTAAAACATATATTGCCCATAGTGGCGGCCTGCCCGGCTTTGGCAGCCAGTGGCGCATTATGCCCGATTATGGAATTGGCGTGGTTGCATTTGGTAATCGTACCTATGCGCCCATGGGAGGCGTAAACCTGAGGGTGTTGGATACCTTAATTAAAATAGCGGGACTACGGTCCAGACAGATCTTACCATCAAAAATACTGGACCAACGTATGAACGAGTTATTGAAAATATTACCGGAGTGGAATAATGCACAACAGAGCGGCATTTTTGCTGAGAACTTTTTTCCTGATTATCCCATCGACAGTTTAAAGAAAGAAGCAAAAAACTTATACAGCAAAGCAGGAAAGATAATTTCAGTAAAAGAAATAATACCCGAGAACCAGTTGCGGGGCTCTTTTATTATTGAAGGCGAAAAAATAAATATGGAAGTGTATTTTACGCTGTCACCGGAGAACCCTGCATTGATACAGGAGTATCATATTAAAGAAGTGCCTAAGCTTAAACAATGATGGCGTCTTTATCAATAAAATAAAACGATGGATGGACTCAATTATTTTCTGCCCGGCCAGGTGTGGCAATACAATACCCGCCCGGGCGAGGGAAATTCAGTATTGACAATTCTTGCCATTGACGATGAAGAAGATCATACCATTATTCATGTAAGGCTCGACAATATCAATTTTGGAAACAAAGGTTATATTCAGCACATTGCTTTTTCTGCAGAGGCGATCATGGATTCTGTAACCAGCTTCAACAGGCACCTGGATGCGGTTCCTGATTATAAAGAAGCGTACGATCATTGGAAACAATCATTTGAGCAGGGAAAAACAGATTACTGGAAGGTGACCGTAAAGGAATCCATAGAGGCAATTGGCCAAAATAATGAATAAAAAGGATTAACCATTGAGCAGGCTATAGTGATTAGTAGCGGCTCATCATTTATCTTTTTCCATACCGATAATTGAAAGCAAGTTCCCTGTCGCCCATTAACAGTTTAGCCTCCCCGGCTGCAGCATACAATTCAGCCAGATCTTTTTCATAAAACAACGTATGGAGGTTTCCTTTCCAGTATAAAATACAAAGCTGAAAATCGCTGTTAAGGGTATAGAAAGAACAATCGCCTTCATCGGGGTTATTGTAAAAAAGCAACGGAATTACATCTGCTAACGAAGAATGATCAAGCAGAAGTCCATTTGTTCCGGTTTCGGGTCCAGCCAGTTTTTTAAATTTAAGCCGGTCTTTATTGGTATCAAACCCAAATTGATCCCAGTCACGGCAAAGGTCCTGCAGCAGTATTAGCTGATCTATTTCAAGGTATTTTAAAAACCTAATAATTGTATCGGCAAAACCCTTTTCGTAAGTGCTGCCATTCAATTCCTCATTATAAGCCAAAACACAGAACGCTACAGGCTGGTCGCTTTTGTGGAACAGCGGCTTCATGTGATCATAGGCAGGCAATATGCCGGAAATAATGGCAGAATCTTCACCGGCAAACCCATTAAAATAAAAGCTTTGCCTTTTAGCCACTTCTATATCTGCCATTTTGCTTATTTCAAAGATTAGCTCCCGGGAAATTGCTTTTATCATTTATGGTATTTTTATAATCGGTACTTAAATTTTTTAAAACAGAATTTTAAATTTAGCCAATTGTGATTGTTTTAAAATATTTTTAATGACCACAACTTTACCGAAGTTCAAGAATTCGCCAAATTTGAATAACTGTTATCACCATGCCCCGAAACTACAAATACTGGAAACGCCGCTTCGGCAATATTAATGATAAGGCAGAACCATACTGTCATCATTTTGACCTGCGCCGCATTGACGACCTGGATGATGAAGGCTTTGCTTACCTCATGGCCGGTATAAAAGGCGTAGATATGCTCGATCTGAATGAGCTTGAAATAACCAATGAAAGCATCCGGCTGATCAGCACAATGGAATATGTAAAAGAGTTGAGGGCCAAAGGTTGTCATAAATTGGATGATGGTTGTATTGCAGACCTGAATAAAATAACCAGCCTTGAATTTCTGCATGTAAGATTTACTTCTATTACAATAGACGGCCTGTTGCATCTAAACAAGCTTACCAACCTTAAAACGCTTATGTTTTCGGATGATGATGTTGAAGCCATCAAAGAAAAGTTGTTGCAGTTAAAAGCTATGCATCCTGCCTGTGAATTTATTATTGATGGAAAGCCTTATTACTTTGATAGTGTTGAATGCTTTATATATGCTGTTAGATCAAAGCCATATACATTCCGCATGAAAATTAAGAACAGTGAACAGGATAACAGCTGGAGTAACTGGATCATAAAGCCCAGTGATAGTTACTATGAAACAGAAAAACAGGGTCCTTACCCGATTAACGAAATTGAATGGATAGAAGTTAACCCCACAGAAGAAAGACAGGATGGGAAATTAATTTCTGTTAAACAAATCGTTCATACCGACAAAATTGTAAAATTGCTGGAGGAATTAACTATACCATACATGATAGTTGAACCAAACATCAGGATCTATTTAGTAAGAGAAGGGTTATTATAAATCCTCCATGATCGCTTTTACCTCATAATAAGTTTCTTCATCGGGACAACGTATCTGCCAGCCATACGTCATTTCATGCTTTTCAAAACAGATGGTGAAGTTTAGCCAATTTCCTTTAAGTGACCAGTTGGTCCACCAAAGGCCATAACCATCATTATCATCATCAAGGGGCGGATAGTCCTGGATCTCCGGTAAATTCATAGCCTCTTTATATGCGTTGTCCAAATCGGTTTCAATATAGTTTGCCTCAATTAACTTAGCTATTTCAGGCAAGGCTACATAAAAGTCTCCCATATGATTTATGCCATCAACAATATTTCTTTTTTTAGGTTTTTCCATCAGTTTGTTTTGTCGCCGGGATGATATTTACTTTCAACATGCTTCATCACATCTTCCTTATAAAACAATACCTCTTTAAATTGTCCCTTGCTGTACATCAGCCCCTGGTCAAAAAAATGTTTTGAATTTGGATCGCCGCTTTCGCCACCGGCAAGTAATGACTTTGCTTTTATTCTTTTTCCAAACTCAACGGCACAAACAAAACTGTTACCATTATAGCCATATCTTTTTTTTGTACCTGCAAAAATTTTGCTGCTGTAGGATGGGAGCATGCCCCAGGTAGCAGAAGCAAAACCAACAGGGATACTTAGTTTGTCATCATCAAATTTATTATCTATGTCCGATGAAATTCTTTGGAAACGGTTGACCTCTCCCCAGGGCATTTGCCATGTGCCAAATTTGTTTTGTAATTCTTTAATGGTAGCCAGCATAGGATATACTAATTCACTGATAGTTGCATTTGCAGCAAAATATTTTGTTTTTTCTACCTGGTCGTTTGTGTGATTTATTTTGGTGATGAACGGAATAAGTTTTTCTCCCCATTCAACTGCCAGTGTTGTGGCAACAGAATTTTCACCGCAGCGGTAATCCCATCTTTTTAAAATTGCTATTACTTCATTCAAATGCGGATATATGGTATCACTTAAAAGCACTTGTTTCTCATACATATTTATCAATGCAGGAACAAGAACTTCAAAAGCAGCCAGCCGGGTATCATAGCCAGCCTTTATTACTTTATCAAGATTATATTTCTTTTCTTCATCCAAAACCCTGACTGCATTTATGCCACGGAAATTTTCTCCATCGGGAGCTAAATAATTTGCATAATCTTTTTTCTTAGGGCTGAATACACCGGCTGCTGTAAAAGGAGTGGAGTTACAGTTTTGCAGCCACCCATTTACAGGATTATAAATATGTACACTTTCATTTAAGGTATGGTAACCCTTCCATTCAGTGGCAGAAGTAGTTCCATCAACCGGTTTGTTCCAATCATATCTTGCATCCCGCCGGGGTAAAAAATTTCCATGCCAGTAAGCAATATTTCCTTCTGCATCGGCATACACCGTATTGTTGCTGGGGTTTGCACCCATGTCCATTGTTTTTTTGAAGGAAGCAAAACTGTTGGCTTTCGTACGCAACCAGCTTTGCATGAAACCTTTCATATCCCGGTTATTGTGCCGTAAACTGAGGTATTGCCCCTTGCGCTTTGCCATTATGGGACCATGTTGTGTAAACAGGGTAGTAAAAATTCTTGTTTCAATACCGGCCACTGTTTTATATTGTAAGCTGATCAATTTTTGTATAACCAGATTTTCTTTTCCTTCATATTCATAAAACAAGTTATTATTCTTCTTTGAAAGTTTTTCAATATATGCATCCGAAATATCAGCGTCACTGGAGGTGTGCATCCACCCGCAATACGCATTAAAACCCTGGTAAATAAATGGCTGTCCCCAGGTAACAGCGCCATAGGTATTTAAACCCTCTTCACTTACCATATGCACTTCGGGCCTGAAATAAAAAGTTACGTGTGGATTAATGTATAATATAGCATTACCGCTTTCGGTGATCTTTGGAGAAAAAGCAAATCCATTTGATCCCGTTGGTTCTTCTTCCTCATATTCAACATTACCGATTCCTTCATCTTTTCCGGAATAAAAACTTTTCAGTTCACTTACTGTAATACCCCCGGTGCTAATTGCGCCAATGCTGCCGTCGGTCCACAATAAAGGATACCAGGGCTGAAAGCGATTTATTAACATTGGTTTTACCTTCGGATTTTTATAGAGATAATAATTTATACCATCTGCATAGCCATTCAAAATTTTCTTAAGCCAACCAGGTGCTTTTGCAAAATCTTTAATGGCATCGGCAGTATCGATCACCAGCCGGATCAAAAGATCATTATACAGGTCTTTTTCTCCATTAACTTCTGATAAGCGGCCCAGCTTTTCAATATAGTTCATCTCCACCCTCTTAAAATCATCTTCGCATTGTGCGTACAGTAATCCAAAAACTGCATCGGCGTCTGTTTTACCATAAATATGCGGCACTCCATAATTATCACGGATGATGGTAACTTGCTGCGCCTGTTTCTTCCAGCGGCTAATTTCATTTTTTGAAAAAGGCTGGGCAATAATATTACAGCTAAATATGGTGAGTGAGATCAGGAAGATTATTTTTTTCATATGACATCAATTTGATCCTATAAATTTAGTTTTCTTTTTTCAACTTTGATATTTTTAAAACGATTGGCTGTCAGCCTTTGCCTCATTTTGTTATCAGCCTGAGCTTGTCGAAGGCGGGTTTAAAAATCATACCAGGTTCGACAAGCTCAGCTTGACAGCATTTTATAATTTAAGTACTTCATTCCATATTGACTTGTAAAAGTATTCCATCGAATGATTAACTTCAAAGTTCAAAAAAATCTATTTAAAATATTACAATATGAAAAATATCATAACAGCTTTGTTATTTATATGCCTTGTTCCATTAGCTTCCCTTGCACAGGGAAAAGACTCTTTAATGGCTGCATCCATTATTAAAGAAGTAACCGAAAATTCACAACTGGAAAAACTGGCTGATGAACTTATGAATGGCATTGGGCCAAGATTAGTGGGCTCACCAAAAATGCAGCAGGCGCATGATTGGGCTATAGCTAAATACGGCAGCTGGGGTATAACTGCACGCAATGAAAAATGGGGCGAATGGCGCAGTTGGGAAAGGGGCATTACCCATATTGATATGCTTGTGCCCTGGGTAAAATCACTGGAAGGAACACAACTGGCATGGAGCCCTAACACAGGTGGCAAGGCGGTTGTTGCAGAATTGATCATCATCCCCGACCTGGCCGATTCAATGGCATATGTACAATGGCTGCCGAATGTTAAGGGCAAGTTTGTAATGATATCCATGAAGCAACCCACCGGCAGGCCCGATTATAACTGGGAGGAATTTGGGACAAAGGAATCTTTTGAAAAAATGAAAAAGGACCGTACTGCGCAGACAGAAGCCTGGCGCAAACGCATAAGCAAAACGGGCCTCAGCAATAAGAACCTGGCATTGGCATTGGAGAAAGCAGGAGCCGTTGGTATCGTTGGTTCACTCTGGTCAGCAGGTTTTGGGGTGAATAAAATTTTTGGTGCAAGCACTACTAAAATTCCAACAGTAGATATAGCACTTGAAGATTATGCGCTTTTGTATCGGTTAATTGAGGCTGGTAAAAATCCGAAGATCAGTGTTCGTGCCGATTCAAAAGAGCTGGGCATGGCGCCAACCTATAACAGCATTGCCGAAATAAAAGGAATAGAAAAGCCGGATGAGTATGTTATGTTATCTGCGCATTTCGATTCCTGGGATGGTGCAACAGGTGCTACAGATAATGGAACGGGTACCATCGTGATGATGGAAGCGATGCGGATACTGAAGAAATTTTATCCAAATCCAAAGCGTACCATCCTGGTAGGTCATTGGGGAAGTGAAGAGCAGGGTTTGAATGGCTCGAGGGCTTTTGTAGAAGACCATCCGGATATTGTAAAGAACCTGCAGGCATTATTTAACCAGGATAATGGAACCGGCCGTGTGGTAACTATTGGAGGCGCAGGTTTCCTGCATTCGTACGAATACATAAGCCGTTGGCTATCCAGGGTTCCGGCTAATTACAAACAGGCATTGGAGACAAGATTTCCAGGTTCTCCTGCGGGGGGCGGATCAGACAATGCATCATTTGTTGCAGCCGGTGTTCCGGCGTTCAGCCTGAGCTCCAACAGCTGGTTGTATGGCAGCTATACCTGGCATACCAACCGCGACACCTACGATAAGATCGTTTTTGATGATGTCCGCAACAATGCAATTCTTACAGCTATACTTGTATACATGGCCTGCGAGGATCCTAATAAAACTTCCCGTGAAAAAATAATATTGCCTGCAAACTTACGTACCGGTGAGCCGGGTAAATGGCCCGAGCAAAGATCGCCAACGAGGAAGGGAGGGGTGGATTAAATAACCCCGTCAGCCGTTATCAACGCTGACGGCGGTTGAGCATGAATCTG
>JBKJMZ010000085.1:0-44609 GCA_046596255.1 Ferruginibacter sp.
ATTGTTGGATAAAACACATTTACCAAGCCTTTTCAATAACCCAATATACCAAGATGTCAAAGAACAAAATCACATTCAATTGAAAATCAATCTAATTTAACCGGACACTAGTGAAAAAAAATAACTACTTAAAAGCAGTTTGGTTTGATCATTTAAAAAACTATATCCCAATTATAGTTTGAATCATAGAAAATCAATAAATCAAATTCCATCGCTAAAAATATTCCGGGTAGTGTTTTCAACTGTTAACGATTTTGTTAACAGTTGTACCCTAAAATCATGGCTGGTAAAAACGGTTAGTATTTTATTGATCGCAGTATCTGCGTCATTTTTTGCCCAGTTATTATTAAAAAAAAATGAGCTGCCCGTTTACGTTCTTGCAGATTCTTGTTGTATGGCGCTGGCCGGTATAGATTGTTATTATGTTTTTTTAGGAATTATCTCCCCCATCTATTTATTCGATGCACTGGTAGAAATTCTACTCTTGTTGCTGTACTACATTTTCCGGAAAAAATATCACTACTCCAACTTTAAAAGATGAGGTATGGGGAACTAATTTTATAAAAGACGGCCAGGGTCATAAGGAATATTATTTCTTTATTTCCAGCACGAAGTTTGATGTTTCTGATTACAATTAATATAGTGACACAAAAAGGACTAATCTGGATCGGCACCAGTAATACTACACTCCCCGGGAATAAAACTACATTTCCTCCAGCATTCCAGCACAAAAGCCGTCTTCACTATTACGCCAGCATTTTCAATAGCGTAGAGATCAATAGTTGTTTTTACAAAACACCCCAGTTCTCTACCTACGAAAGATGGAGATTAGATGTACCTGATGATTTCCGTTTTACACTTAAACTCAGTAAACTGATCACGCACTCAAAAGATATAGAAGTTGATATCGCCTGTATGGAAAGATTTTTACAAACGGGTTATGGAACGGGTGAAAAAAAGGGTTGTTTACTGGTACAATTTCCCGGGAAATTAACCATGGACAGTTTTGAAAAGGTTGAGCGCATCTTACACCAGCTTCAGGAACTTGATCCCCTGAATAACTGGAGAAAAGCTATTGAGTTTAGAAACACTTCCTGGCACACCGGAGAAGCCATTGAGATGCTGGATGAATTTAATGCAACCATGGTTTTGCATGACCATCCCAAAGCCAAAAATTTTGATCTCTGGTCAAATGCCAATTTTATTTATATCCGTTACCATGGCCCCACGGGTAATTACAGGGATAGTTATTCAGCTGAATTTTTACAATTACAGGCTGGGCTCATAAAAGAATGGATGGGTGAAGGGAAGGAGCTTTATGTTTACTTTAATAATACAATTGGCAATGCATACGAGAATGCACTTTATTTGAAAGAGCTTTTAGCTGACTATTGAGTGTATGTCATTACTGGAAGTTTGTGGTGCCAATTTGGCTCCTCAAGTTCGCCGGTACCGGCTTAATCACCGGAATGCGGTCAACCAAATGGGAAGTAAACTTTATCAGGAAAAACCTTTAAACAGGAGAGCGGGATGCCAGAGAATTATATTTATTAAAAATTCAAATCACATTTCCCAAATCGGGTTGATTTTTCTATTTTTGCACCCCGTATAAAAGAAGCCAGGAAATGTCGGGGTAGCTCAGCTGGTTAGAGCATCGGATTCATAACCCGAAGGTCGGCAGTTCAAGTCTGCTCCCCGATACTAAGCTCAAGTCCTTGATTTATAAGGATTTGAGCTTTTTTTATGCCTTCTTAAACAGGTCAACTCTGGCCAGGGATTAAAAGGTGGAAAAGAAGCAAGGCGTTTTTTGAAAATAAGGGGATTGTGCCGGACGTGTGACTTACCAGGTTGTTAGATTACAAAATTACTGATTGCATCAAGAAAATCTTTTCGTTTTCGCTGTGATACCTCCAATTTTATATTATTCTCCATCATTACAGAACCGCCTTCATATCGCTGAAATTCTTTTACACGATTCATATTAATCAAATACGAATGGTGGATGCGGAAAAAATTTTTACCGTCAAACTGGTTTTCAAAATCTCCAAGTGTTTTAGAAGCTACAATTTTCTTCCCATCGAAAAGAATAACATCGGTATAATTCCCCTGCGCCTCGCAAAATAAAATATCGGAAATATTTACAAATACAATTTTATCCGCCATTCCAACGCCAATCTTATTTTCATTACCTTTTGGTTGCAACTTTAAGATTCGTTCCAGTTGTAGCAGTTGTTCACTCATGAGTAATTGGTTTTTCCGCATTCCTTCTTTTATCTTATTTATTACTCTTTCAACTTTATCAGCTCCTAGAGGTTTTAATAAATAGTCAATAGCACTCAATTCAAAAGCCTCTACGGCATAAGCATCATATGCAGTAACAAATACGATATGAAAATTTGGGTTAGGAATAGTCCTTATCAGGTCAATCCCTGTCATCCCCGGCATTTCAATATCGAGAAATACGAGGTCAGGTTTGTGTTGTTCAATTAAACCTTTACCCTCCGCAGGTGAATTTGTTGTAGCTATCACTTCCACGTCATCTTTACATTTCTTTTTCAACAACAAGCTAAGGACATTAATTGCTGAATTCTCATCATCGATTATTATTGCTCTTATCATAATTGAACTGGTTGGGGTTGTTCAGTTAGCAAATAAGGAACCGTGATGGCAACCCTTGTTCCCGTTACTGTTCCATTAACATGCAAATCTTCAACACTTGTTTGAAAATCTGATCCATACTCTTTTGATAAAAGATTAAAGCGTTTTGAGAGAAGTTCCATGCCCCTTGAACGGTGCTCCTTTCTGTATTGGCTTTTTAATTCAGTTGCCATTTTTCTGCCTACACCATTATCTTTTATCTCGCATACAATACCATTTTCACTTTTACTGATCCTGATCGTTATATTTTTTTCCCCTTTTTTATGTGATAAGCCATGCCAGATAGCATTTTCAATATATGGCTGTAACATCATATTGGGAATTACAACCTTGTTACTGTCAATCTGCGGATCTACTTCAATAGAATACTTAAGGTCAGCGTTACGAAGAATCTCCAGTGAAAGATATAGTTCCAATAAGTTTATCTCCTTTTTAAGTGGAACAAAGGGTTGATTGGCATTATCGAGAAGCATCCGCAATAAATCTGAAAATCTAGATAAATACAAATGGGAATTGTCGTTGTCCTCTTTCAAAATTAGCTCTTGGATTGCATTTAATGAGTTGAACATGAAATGAGGGTTTAACTGTGCTCTTAAACTCTGCAACTCTAATTCCGCCATTTTATGAGCGGTACTTGCTTTTTCTGATTTTAATCTTTCTGCAGCAATTAATCTTTCAGACTTCTGGCGATTTCTAATATTGCGATAGATAAAAACGAAAAGCAAACTCAAAAAAACAATGCCCCCTATATAAAATAAAATTTGATCTCTTTGAGCCTGAAGTTGATTTTCTTTTAAAACAAGCTGGGTCTGCTGCAAATTCAATTGGCCATTTTGTAAATCCTTCTCTTTCTCAGCAATAATTAGTTGTTTTTCTTTTTCACGGCTTTCACTTTGTTCAACCTGAAGGTCGGCTTGTGATGTTAGATAATCAAAATGTTGTAACTCTTTTTCCTTATTACTTAAAAGAAGTTCATTCTCTTTTAGCAAAAGGGACTGCTCTTTCTTTTGAGTTAATAAAGTTTGTTGTTTAAGTTTTTCGTCAATTAATGTTTGCTCATATTTTAACGAGTCTTCTTTTTTACCAAAATCGTGCTGCATTTGTAATCCTATAGTTTTTTTTGCATTATCCTCATTACCCAAACTATCCCTGAATATTACAAATAACTTATAGTTACGGTAGGCTTCCGGCCACATTCCAGCTGCGCTATCTACTTTTTGTAAACTTCTGTAAATTTCTCTGGTTCTATCCTTCATTCCAGTTTCTATAGATAGGGATAAGCCATCCTCCAAAAATTGTTTTGCTTCGGGATATTTCTTCATCTCATAATAGCCATTTCCTATGTTCATATAAGAATTGATAATAGAACGTTTTTCACCAATCTCTTTTCTAATTTTCAGCCCAGCAAAAAGATTTTCCAAAGCTTCTTCATATTTTCCAAGTAGAGCATAAGTGGTACCAATATTATTATGGTCAAAACCAATCCCAACCCTATCACCAAGTTCCTGGGATAATTTTAAATCCAGTAGGTAATATTTCAATGCTTCATTAAAATATTCTTTCTTTTTCAAGCTATCAAGTCCTTCTCTTGCCAGGCCGGTATAAACTGACCCGATATTATTGTACGTCACTCCCAGCCTTCCTTTATTCCCATTGTCAAGAAACATTTTCATTGCAATAAGATAGTTTTTTAACGCTTCGGAATAGTTGCCTTGGTTTTTGTACATATTAGCAATGTTGCCGTATGCGCTGGCTATATCGCCTCTGTCTCCCATTTCCTTGCATAATGCCAGTGCACCCAAAAGATTTTTCAATGCTTCAGGATAATTACCCATATAATCGTAAGTGAACGCAATGACGTAATAGGAGCTAATCATTGCAGATTTATTTCCAAGCTTTTGCTTTATACTAAGAGATGCAAAGAAATTTTTTAAAGCTTCAGGATAGTTTCCCTGGTCACGATAAATATTGCCTATGTTATGTAGAGAACTTGCAATTCCGGGTTTATCGTCGATTTCTTCTCTCATTCTAAGAGATGTGGAATAGTTTTTCAAAGCCTCGGCATATTTGCCTTGTGCCCGATAAACTATTGCGATATTATTTAAGGTATTAGCTATCCCTGCTTCATCACCAATTTCTTCTTTCATTTTTAAGGCAATATTGTAATTCTTCAATGCCTCACTATAGCTGCTTTTTTCATTATTAATATACCCTAGAAAATGATAGGCTTGAGCTATCTTGCTCTTTATCCCAAGTTTTTCTGCAAGTACCAACGATGCATTCCCATATTTGAATACTCGTTCAAATTCGCCTGCATTCAAAAATTTGAGACTTATATCCTGTAAAAGCTTTACCTTATTTGAGTCTTCTTTTGAGGTCCTTAATTCTGAAAGTAATGAATCAATTACTTTATTTTGTGCTATTAATTCACCTGAAAAAGAAATTGCGATACTTAAAAGAATAGAGAAAAAGCCTGTTCTCATATAATTGATTTTTTGTTCAACAATCACGATAAGAATCCCAAAGCATTAAAATTTAGTAAATAAAAAGACTATGCCGATCCAAAAGCTATCTTTCTTATAAACTTATCAAAGTAAAGAATAAAGGTCTACACTCCTAATTATTTTGCAATAATTTATTAATTGAATAGATATAATGAGTAACTGATATTTATCTGCTGTAACTGCTTTATGAAATAATGAAAAACATTTAATTCCGTCAAGACATTTATGTTCCTGCCCTTCACTTACGAAATAAAATCATTCACTTGCTCATCTGCTCAGAAGATAAAAAATTTTAATGATAGTTTTGGACATAGTTATTTACTTACTCCTATTTGGAATCATTGTTCACAATCAAAATTAATACAATGAAAAAGTTTATCATCAATTTCTCCTTTGTACTCCCCTTTTTTATCATAATTCAAGCATTCGGGCAAGTATCCGAAGATTGGAATGCCCGGTATAATGGGCCAGGTAATAAGGCCGACCAGGCAAGAGCCATGACCATAGATGCAGCAGGTAATATTTATGTCACAGGACCTAGTGAAGCAATAAAAGGAAATGTTGATTTTGCTACTGTGAAATATAATCCGGCTGGGGTGCAACAATGGGTTGCCCGATTTAACGGAGCAGGCAATGGAGAAGACAGACCCGCTGCTATTACGGTTGATAATAATGGGAATGTTTATGTTACCGGGCAAAGTAAAGGAGCTACAACCGGAATCGATTACGTTACTATCAAATACAAAGATCTTGGGCAGATTGTAAGCCAGGTATGGGCGAAAACCTATAATGGGGAACTCAATCTGAATGATTTTGCTGCTGATGTACAATTCGATAATAATGGTGATGTATATGTAACAGGGTCTACAGACAGTTACAGTCCATTTATTTTTAACGGCCAGGCATTTACCACAATAAAATACAGGCAAACTGACGGGGTGCAACTCTGGCTTAAAAGTTACGATGTATTACCAGATGATGGTACTAATGCAAACAACGAGGCAGCTAATTCATTGGCAGTTGATATCAATAGAAATGTATATGTTACAGGCAAGAGTAATGGCACTACAACCGTAATGTATAATAACAATGGCCAGGAGCAATGGTCAAAAAAAATTGCTGGCGGCTATGGCCGAAAAATACTCGTGGATATTTTGAATAATATTGTAGTCACCGGTTGGGGATCGGCAACTGTAAAATATGATGCAAACGGTGTTATGCTTTGGCAAACGATTTATCCGGGCAATGCGTCCTTTCAGGATATGGCATTGGATACTTCAGGAAATGTGTATGTAACCGGTTACAATAGAGAGAATGGAACCAGCGATGATTACCGGACGGTAAAGTATAATATTAATGGTGAACAGCAATGGTCGAAATGGTTTAATGGTGATGCTAACGGAATAGACCTAGCAAGATCAATTGCGCTGGATGGTTATGGCAATGTTTATATCACCGGCCAATGTGTTATAAAGGCTGGCCGGAATACAAATGAGAACTATGCTACCATTAAATATAATAACGCTGGTAATGAGCAGTGGGTAAAGTATTATGATGGTCCCGAAAGTAGCGTAGATCGGGGATTTGATATTGCAGTGGATGGTTCCGGAAATGTTTATGTAACCGGTGAAAGTGCTGCTAAAATATCATTTTTTGATTTTGCTACGATTAAATATATCTATAATGAAAACCTTCCAAAAGATATAACAACTGTTCCAGGTACAGAAACGGCAAAGATCTTTCAACTGAGAAATTATCCAAATCCTTTTAGCAAAAACACCATAATAGAATTTCATTTACCGCAGGAAGAAAAAGTGAAGCTTAGTGTTTATGATTTATTGGGCCGTGAAGTGATAGTGTTAGTTAATGAAACTAAAATGGCTGGTGTCTATAAAATCAATTTAGAGGTAACCAAGCTGTCTGCAGGAACATACATATACCACATTCAGGCTGGTGAATTTACTGAGAACCGAAGATTTATTGTTTTGAAATAGAACTAATAATTTTATGGAGCCTGGTCAAAAACCTCATTTGGGCTTTTTTACTTCAACCTATTATAGTAATTCAGCTTGTGTGCTTAGTTTTTGTAATTACGCGTTCAAAAGTTGTTCAATTCGTTGCGAAACCTTTGCAGGGTTGGGTAACATGGCTTGCTCCAATACAATATTCATAGGAACTGCGGGTAAATTTAATGCTCCCAAAACCTCTACCGGGGCATCAAGCTGTTGGAAACAGGCTTTTGAAATTCGTCCAGCCAATGCCTCTGCAAAAGAATTATTTTGTTGCTCTTCAGTTAATATTAAACATTTTCCATGCCTTTTAACTGTTGCAAAAATCAAGGCCTCATCTAATGGAAATAAGGTACGGAGATCAGCCACTTCAATCTTACCGGGAAAATTTTTAGCTGCCGCTTTTGCCCAATACACACCCATACCATAAGTGATGATGCAGCAGCTTTCCCCATTTTTTATATGTTCTTCATCTGCATGCAGAACAACATTTCCTTTACCCAGCGGAATAATATAATCTCTTGAAGGCTCAATAGTTTTTGCATCCTCTGTTCCTGGAACTTTACTCCAGTACAATCCTTTGTGTTCAAGCATTACTACCGGATTAGGATCAAGGAAGGCAGCTTTTAATAGCCCCTTCATATCAGCAGCATTGCTTGGATAAACTATTTTAATTCCTTTGATCGTGAGTAATGTACTTTCAATACAGCCGCTATGATAAGGGCCACCTCCTCCATAAGCCCCAATGGGAACTCTTATTAAAGTTTGAATGGGGAATTTGCCGCAGCTTAAATAACAGCTTTTGGATATCTCTGTTACCAGTTGGTTCAGTCCCGGGTAAATATAATCGGCAAACTGAACTTCCACAATGGGCTTTAATCCTACTGCACTCATACCAACAGTAGAACCGATGATGTAAGCTTCCTGGATGGCTGTATTAAAAACACGGTGATCGCCAAATTGCTCAGCCAGTGTTGCAGCTTCCCTGAAAACACCGCCCAGCCTGCGCCCTACATCCTGTCCATAAAATAAAGCTTCGGGATAATCTTCCATGATCTCCCGGATAGCGAAGAGCCCTGCATCAACCATCAGCACTTTTTCTTTATCTGCAGGTGCACGGTTCCCTTTTTCTTCCGTTACCGGGGTTGGCGCAAAAACATGTTGTTCAACTGTTGCAGGATCGGGATCCGGTGCTGCTACCGCTCCCTGGAAATGATGTGCAGTATCTTCCGCTGCTTCCTTTTCTATATTTAATAATGTTTCTTCGCTGATACCGATCTCCAGTAATTTATTCCTGAGCTTTGGACCCGGATCATCCTCATAATGTTTTGCCAGGTCTTCTTCCGTTCTGTAAAATTCCTTGCGTACACCACTGGTATGATGCCCAAGCAAGGGAACTCTTGCATGAACCAGGAATGGATGCCTTTCTTTTCTTACTTCATCGATCACATTTTTCATCACATCATAGCTCTGTAAAAAATCACTGCCATCTATACTGATGCGTTTGATACCTTTAAAACCCTTTACCATTTCATAGGCATTGGTCGTTCTTGCTTCTGCAGCTGTAACACTGATGCCCCATCCGTTATCCTGCACCAGGTAAATAATTGGCAATTGATGAAGGGCTGCAAATTGAAATGCTTCACTAACTTCTCCTTCGGTAATTGATGCATCGCCGAGAGAGCAAAGAACAACAGCCTCCCCAAACCCCTCCAAAGGAGGGGATTTAGAGCCTGAAAGATTGATGGGATCTGCAAAATTTGATGCTGTTGAGAACCCTCCTTTGGAGAGCAGGGAGGCTTTATATTTTATACCCTGTGCAATACCCGTTGTTGGAATGGCCTGCATACCGGTTGCACTGCTTTGATGTATGATCTTTGGCATATCATCTCCCTTATAATTAGGGTGTGAATAATATTCCCGTCCACCGGTAAAAATATCGTTGCCCTTGGCCAGTAACTGTAACATCAGTTCGTACGGAGAAAATCCAAGGCCCAGCAACATACTCTCATCCCGGTAATACGGACTCACATAATCGCATGACAACAAATGAAAGGCTGTGGCCAACTGGATAGCCTCATGGCCACGGCTTGTAGAGTGTACGTACTTACAAATGGGACGGTTATCCTCATAAGTTTCGGCCATGGACTTTGCCGTACACATTAATTTATATGCCTTTAATAAAATATCTGTATCGATCATTTAAAATAGCAACAGGTATTATGAAAAAATTGTAGAGCAAAGGTATAAATAAAAAACCGCTGGTTCAATTAAAGCAGCGGTTCCAAATATTCCTTTTAATAATTAGATTGTCATTTCGACGGGAGGAGAAATCTATATTTACATTTAAGTAGATGTCTCCTATCGTCGACATGACAGAAGGAGAATTTTATTTTACCTCTACACTAAACAGGCTTTGTTTATCAATGAATCCTTCCAGGATATCACCTGTTACGCATTCACCTACACCAGCGGGTGTGCCGGTAAAAATAAGATCCCCAATATTTAAAGAGAAATAATTGGAGATATTCTCAATGATCTTATCAATGCTGAAGATCATATCTGCTGTATTACCATCCTGTACTTTTTCGCTGTTCTTTAATAAAGAAAACAGGATGGCTTTACTGTTGTAATCCGCAGCCAATGGAATGAATTTGCCAACCACAGCCGAATTATCAAAGGCTTTCGCTTTTTCCCAGGGCAGGCCCTTGCTTTTCAGGTCATCCTGTATATCCCTTGCAGTAAAATCAATGCCCACTGAAATGGCATCATAATAATTACGGGCATGCTTTTCCTGTATATATTTACCATTCTTACAAACACGTAAAACGATCTCACATTCGTAATGTAATTCATTGGTGAATTCGGGATAATAAAAAGGAGTATGGCTTTGAAGTAAAGCACTTTTGGGTTTCATAAAGATCACGGGCTCTTCCGGTATATTATTGCCCAGTTCTTTAACGTGATCCTTATAGTTCCTGCCTACACAAATTATCTTCATTACTTGTTTATTTAAGGTATAGCGGTTAAAGCACGAATATAGACAAATAGCGAAAAAAAAACAAGTATAAGTTTTTCCTAATGGGAACGCTTATGGTTTAATGGATAGCTTATTATAAGTCGTCATGCTTTGTTCAATACCCTTAGATAAAAAGCTTTCCATCACTTCCATACACACTTCTATTTTATGCTTTACCACAGGTTCTTCTTCTTTGAACCATTTGCTTAATACAAAATTTGCCTGCATGCCTTTTGGATAGTTATTGCCAATACCAAAGCGCAGTTTAGGATAAGCATCTGTGCCCAGGATATTTTCAATGTCTTTTAATCCATTATGCCCTGCACTGGATCCTGATGATCGCAACCTTAACTTATCCAATGGAAGCGCCAGGTCATCAACGATGGTCAACGTATTATCGATAGGCACTTTGGTCTTATCAAGCCAATATTTAAATGCACGGCCACTCAAATTCATAAATGTTGTTGGGCAGATACATGTAATGTGCTTTCCCTTAAATTTTACTTCCGCTACATAGGCCAGCCGGTCTACTTTAAATTCGCCTTCATGTTTAATTACAAAAGCATTCACTACATCAAAACCAATATTGTGACGGGTATTTGCATACTCTGCACCAATATTTCCTAAACCAATGAATAGATATTTTGACATATTCGTAAGTCGGGAGTCGGGAGTAAGGAGTCGGGAGTAGAGAGCTTCAACTCCCGACTCCCGACTTAAGACTCACGACTCAATTATATGAATCCAGCATCTGTTGCAGATCAGCTTCTGTTTTTACCAATACTTCCCTTGCCTTACTTCCCTGGTTACCTCCTACAACACCTGCAGCTTCCAGTTGATCCATCAGCCGCCCCGCACGGTTATAGCCCAGCTTCATTCTTCTCTGCAATAAAGATGTGCTGCCCACCTGGCTTGCTACGATCAATCTTGCTGCATCTTCAAACAAAGGATCTTTATCTCCTAAGTCAAAATCTTTACCCTCCATATCTTTTTCATCAATATATTCAGGTAATAAAAATGGCTGTGGATAGCCACGCTGGTCGCCAATAAAATCTACTATCTTATCTACTTCGGGTGTATCAACAAATGCACATTGCAAACGAACAATTTCGCCGTTATAGCTGATCAGCATATCTCCTTTACCGATTAGCTGCTCTGCCCCACCGGCATCTAAAATGGTACGACTATCGATCTTACTGCTCACTTTAAATGCAATGCGTGCCGGGAAGTTTGCCTTTATTGTACCTGTAATGATATTCACTGATGGCCTTTGCGTAGCAATGATTAAATGAATACCCACTGCCCTTGCAAGCTGTGCCAGGCGGGCAATAGGCATTTCCACCTCCTTACCGGCCGTCATGATCAGGTCGGCAAACTCATCCACCACCAAAACAATAAAAGGTAGGTACTGGTGACCTTTTTCAGGATTCAATCTGCGGGACACAAATTTTTCATTGTACTCTTTAATATTACGGCAGCCAGCTTCCTTGAGCAGGTCGTACCGGTTATCCATTTCAATACAAAGCGCATTTAAAGTATGTACAACTTTCTTGGTATCCGTGATGATGGCATCTTCTTCACCGGGCAGTTTTGCCAAAAAATGACTTTCAATTTTTTTATAAATACTCAGCTCCACTTTTTTGGGATCAACCAACACAAACTTTAATTGTGATGGATGTTTTTTATACAACAAGGAAACCAATATGGCATTTAAACCTACAGATTTACCCTGCCCTGTTGCACCAGCCATTAATAAATGCGGCATTGTTGTAAGGTCTACAATAAAATTTTCATTATCTATCTTTTTACCAATGGCAATGGGAAGTGAATAATTATTCTTCTGGAATTTTTCGGAAGAAAGCAGGGTCTTCATGCTTACAATACTTTTCTTAGCATTGGGCACTTCAATACCAATAGTTCCTTTACCCGGTATTGGTGCAATGATACGGATCCCCAACGCAGCCAGGCTCAGTGCAATATCATCTTCGAGATTCTTTATTCTCGATATTCTTACACCGGCAGCAGGAATGATCTCGTACAAAGTGACCGTAGGCCCTACAGTAGCATATATTTTCTGTATCTGTATATCGTAATTCTTTAGGGTATTGATGATCTGGTTCTTATTATTCTCAAGTTCATCAGCATCCTGTACAATTTTATCGCTTCCGTGGTTAGCAAGCAGGTCTATGGTAGGATATTTATAATCCCTCAGGTCCAGTATTGGATCGTAAGGTTTTGTAACCGGTGATTTTCCTACAGCTGTTTCGATCTCTTCCTGCTGCTTTTCCGGCACTACTTTTATTTCCAATGGCAGATCGCTCTCCGGTGTTATTGTTTTAATAGGTTCAACCACCGGTAAAATAATTTTTTCTTCATCTATTTCAACAGGTGCAACCCGTTCTTCGCCTTCATCTTTTTCAACCATATTGATATCATGGTTAAGCGTTGTATAATCCTGTTCCGGAATATTCAGCATGCCTCCGTCTCCTTTTATTGAATTGCCCTTCGCCTGTTTCATTTCATCATCCCACTCCACTGTTTCGGAAATCTCTTCTGTCACAGGATCGAGTTGTTGTTCACCTGCCGCTGCAGTTTTTTTACCAGGCAGGTTAAACACCGGGTTAAAACGCCAGATCACATAAGATAATACGGCTACTACCAAAACAGCGATCGTACCAATTTTACCAATCGTGATGTATAACCAGTCTCTCATCATATCGCCTGCGGCGCCACCCCAGGGAAATGGATTATTTTGAAAAAGCGCCGAAGCGGCTACACTGATGATGGGCAAGCCTACAATGAGGTATTTGATATTGCGCACAACAGAAAAAACCTTTTTGCCAAAGAACAGGTTAATGCCAAAAACAAAAAGTGTAGTGCAGATGAGGTAGGCCGCAACGCCAAAACCATGACGTATGAATATCTCAGAAATAAAAGCCCCGAATGTTCCCAGCAGGTTCTCAACTTTAATATCATTGGCCAGTAGCATGCGGTAGCTAAACTTGTCCTGATCCTGCCCCCAGGTAAACAGGTAAGAAGTAAATGCAATAAAGAACAGGAAGGCAAGCAACAGGAAAATGCTGCCGGCAATTTTATGAGTACGTTCATCCTTAAGCAACTGCTTTAATTCAACAGATTCTTCTTTCTCCTGTTTTAACTGCCCGGTATCTGCAGGTTTAGGTTTTGAGGATTTTAATTTATTCGCCATTGCCAACAAAGATATAGAAATCCATTACTCAAATGCATTGAAAAAAATGCTGCTGTAATACAGCTTCTCAATGAATTTTATGTAGGTTTGGTAAAACAACTGCATATTGAAACCCATTGCCGCCCTATTGTTTTTTTATTTTGCGCTGGGTTTTTGTAAAGCGCAGGTACCTGCCGGTACAGATACGATCCGCCTCAGTACAATTGATGAAAAAAGCAGTTTGCTCGAACAAACAATGCTCTTCATCGACAGCAGTTCATCCCTGTCTACCAGTGCTGTGCTGCTAAATCCATTTATTCCTTTGACAGAATACCGGCTTACTAAAAAAATAAGTCCAAACCTGATAACCAGCACATTTTTTATAAAAATGCTGTTGTATAACGATTCTCCAGCTAATCTATCAGGGTTTATAAATCCAGGCCTCCATTTCGGGCATTTTAAATTATACAAGGTTCAGCGAAATGCTGTTGAGCTATTTAATAACGACAGCATGGCCGGCTTTAGAAAAATAACCCTGGTTGCAGGAGAATCATGCACAGTTTTGTTGGAATTAAAGCCGATAAAAAACGATATTAATTATATCAACCCCGTTTTTGTAAAGCAGGAAGCGTTTAATGATTATAAAACCTATGTCGTAGGTAGCAAAACAGACCTGCAACTTTATAGCCTTGTAATAAGTGGTGTTATCGTAATGATGATGCTGTTCATGCTCGCCAATTTCGTGATCAGCGCAAAAAAAGAATTCCTGTACAATGCATTCTACTCCTTCTGCATGTTCCTATTGGTATTCTTCAATTCCATGTTATCAAAGAATACATCAGATTTTGCGCAGTTCTACTATAATTATTTAGATTTCTTTTTATTGGTTACAGGCGCTGTTTTTTATATCACGTTCGCCAGGAAATTCCTCGACACAGAAACAATGTATAGATCGCTCGATAAGTTGTTAAAATACTGCGGTTGGTTTGTGCTGCTCCTGTTAGGTATCTATACTTTTCTTAATTTCTTTACAAAAAGTTATTTGCCACAGTACTACCTGGAAAATGTAATGAGGCTGTTCATACTTCTCATTGGACTTGTTTTTATTTACATGGCACTAAAGCAAAAGAGCAGGCTGTTAAACTATATTGCTGCAGGCAATGTGATGCTGGTTTTATTCTCGATGATCTCCTTTATCCTTTTATCCCTTAAAGTAAAGCCCCCCCAGCTCTACCTGTCATCATTATTTTATTACAATACCGGTATTGTTTTTGAACTGGCCTTTTTCCTGTTGGGTTTAACTTATAAGAACAGAAGGGAGTTGATAACAGGTATTAAAGAACAGGAAGCCTTAAAAATGGAAGCCGAAAAGCAGCAATATGAAAAGGAGATCGCGGTAATAAAAGCCCAGCAGGAAGAGCGCAACAGGATCAGTGCCGATATGCATGATGACCTGGGCGCCGGTATGACAACCATCCGGCTGTATAGCGAACTGGCCAAAACCAAACTGGGTGATAACCCGATCCCGGAAATTGAAAAAATATCTTCCTCTGCCAATGAACTGCTCAGTAAAATGAATGCGATCATCTGGAGTATGAGCAGCAGCAATGATACTTTAGGAAATATGATCGCTTATGTACGGAGCTATGCCCTTGAATATTTTGAGGATACCGGCATTACCTGTAAAATAAATATACCCGACCAGCTTCCCAATATTGAAGTGATAGGTGAGATAAGAAGAAATGTTTTTTTAGTTGTAAAAGAAGCCCTCAATAATATTCTTAAACATTCCCAGGCTACAGAAGTGACCATAACCCTAACCAGGGTTGAGGACGGGCTTACATTATATATACATGATAATGGTATAGGCATTAACCTGGATGCCATACGGCAGTTTGGCAATGGCTTAAAGAATATGAAAAAACGTATGGCAGATATTGAAGTAAGTTTTGATATAAAAAATAATAACGGCACTTTAATAACCCTGCATAGGGAGGTTAAAACTTTTACCTCCCTTTAATAACAGCCAGCAAAAGACTGCACCAGCCCCCTATAAATGCTGCCCCGCCAAAAGGCGTAATGGCACCGATCCAGGTCATAGCCATTCCGGTATGTTTTACATAACATAACAAATAGAGCGAGCCTGAAAATAAAATAAAACCCGTAATGAAGAGGTAGCCTGCCCATTTCAAAAATTTACCGGCATATTCCTTATATAGAATCCCTGTAGCCAGTAAAGCAAATACATGGTAGAACTGGTAGCGTACTGCAGTTTCAAAAACCTGTAAATTATCAGCGGATAAAACCTGCTTTAAGGTATGTGCCGCAAAAGCTCCCAGTAATACCGACAGCATTCCTATTAATGCGGCTATCTTAATAAATCCTTTGTGCATAAGCAATGGTTGTGAGCCTGCCCTCAGGCGGGATTTGTAATAAATGAAGGCATAAAATTATCATCGAGTTCGGAAACAGGTAAAATTATTTTTGCCTGGTTGTAAAAATCTTCCCGCTCTTTTAATTTTTGTTCAATAAAGAAAAGTAATTCTGCCCTGCTTACTTTTTTTATAAGTGGCCTTTTTTCTTTTTCTTCCAATACCCTGTCGTAAATATATTGGGGCGATGCCTGCAGGTAAACCGTTAGGCCGTTGTCATTCATCCATTTCATGTTATCGGCATAACAGGCTGTGCCTCCCCCGCAGGCCACCAGACAATTATCTTTTGAAGCAAATTTCAATAATGCAGCTATTTCTAATTCCCTGAAATAATCCTCCCCATCTCTCTCAAAAATGGCTGCAATGCTTCTGCCTTGCTTTTTTTCGATGACCTCATCCAGGTCGTAAAAGTAAAGGCCATATTGCTGAGCCCATTTTTTTCCCCAATAAGATTTACCGCTGCCCATAAAACCGATCAGGAATATCTTCCTACCCCCTAACCCCATGAAGGGGGAATTATGCAAAGCCTTTGCCATATGCGTTACCTCTTTTAATAACAAAGAAACTAAATCATGGGAATACTGCTGCAATTAGTTCCCCCTTTAGGGGGTCAGGGGGTGTTAGTTTTATTTCTTACGCTTATAATCTCCCCTTTTCCAGGCCTTAATGAACTCAGCCCAGGCAAAAGGATTAAAGATATTCATAGGCGGGGCCTGCCCGGCATAGTAGGCTTTGTTACTTGCCTGGCGCAATACCTGGCTGGTAGATTCCCGGCCATCAGTGGGCATATTGGCAACCAGTATACGGCGGGTGGCTTCGTTATTATTCTTGCGGGCAATGGTTATATAATCGTCGGGTACTTCGGTATTTAAAAAATCACGCTCAAACTGCGCCTTCGTTGGCCTTGCCTTTATGATGGTTGCTGCTAAATAAACCGTATCAGTAACCATTAATTGTATCACGCTATGCTGGTTACCCACGAGGTTTGTGGGAATACTGATCGTTTTGGGTTTATAACCAATGCTGGTGAATTCTACCTGGTCGCCCTTTAAAACTACGATACTGAAAACTCCTTTATTGCTGGTGATCGTTCCCCTGTTCTGCCCTTTTACAATAACACTTACAGATTCCAGTCCTTTGAGGCTGTCGGCAGTCATTACAATGCCATATAATTGTACCACGGAATCTTTAAAAGTTTCAAACTGGGCTTTAGTACTCACAGGAAGAATTAAAGCAGCAATAAAAAAGCATGGTACAAATTTCTTCATTAGGTAACTAATTGGTTACTGTTATTGGTCATTGGTGCAAAAACTATGCAAAGAAATAAAATAAAACGTCGGCCTACAACATTTCCTTCCGCCGCGGCGGAGAGGATAGAGAGGGCCGTATTTCAAATTTAATAAACAAAGTAAGGGTATCAATGTTTAAATTTGCCGTTCATATAGGTTTTTAACAAATAATTGAACGATGACCAACGAGGATATTTTAAAAGCGCTCAGCAATGTACAGGAGCCCGACCTGGGTAAAGACCTGGTTACCTTAAATATGGTGAAGGATGTTAAGATAGATGGCAATCATGTTTCCTTTACCGTAGTGCTCACAACACCCGCATGTCCTTTAAAAGATATGATCATGAATGCCTGCATAAATGCAGTAAAATTATTGGTGAATAAAGATGCACTGGTTACAGTGAATTTTACCAGCAATACTAGCAGCAACCGCAAGGATGGTAAAACCATTTTAAGCGGCGTACGGAATATCATTGCTGTGGTGAGTGGAAAAGGTGGTGTAGGTAAAAGTACCGTTGCATCAAACTTTGCATTGGCCCTTGCAGCAGGTGGTGCAAAAGTAGGATTGATGGATGCTGATATTTATGGCCCAAGCCAACACATTATGTTTGGTGTTAGGGGCGAACGCCCGCTGATGAAAGAAATTGAGGGCAAAGGCTTTATAGTACCGATAGAAAAATATGGAATTAAAATGATGAGCATAGGTTTGCTGATCGATGAAAAGCAGGCAGTAGTTTGGCGTGGCCCGATGGTGAGCAGTGCCATTCGCCAGTTTGTGAGTGAAGTAGATTGGGGAGAGCTGGATTATTTAGTGATCGACATGCCGCCCGGTACCGGCGATATTCACCTGACCATAGTTCAAACAGTACCAGTTACCGGTGTAATTGTAGTTACCACACCCCAGACCGTTGCATTGGCCGATGCTAAAAAAGGGATCGCCATGTTTGGACAGGCACAATTAAAAGTTCCCATTATTGGTTTGGTGGAGAACATGAGTTATTTCACCCCAAATGAATTACCCGACAATAAATATTACATTTTTGGAAAGGACGGCGGAAAGAACCTTGCAGAAGATTTTGATATTCCGTTCCTGGGACAAATACCGATCGTAGAAAGTATACGTGAAGGTGGAGATATAGGAATACCTGCCCTGGTTGGTGATGATATGATCACACGAAAAGCATTTATGGATATAACTGACAATGCGGTAAGAAGTATTGCCATGCGTAATGCTAACCTGGATCCAACGGAGATACAGGAAGTAATTGCGTAATCCCGACAGCAGTTCACCCCGGCAGCGGTTCCAAACCCTGCCGGCGGTTAAGACAATGTAATTCTCTATAATCAGTCATTCATTTACTACATTCGTTCTATGCCTTTACTTTTTCATAAACAATTAACCAGTATAGCAAAAGAGTTTGGTACACCCCTGTATGTTTACCATGCAGAGGATATAACAGCACAATATCAAAAACTCACGAACGCTTTTGCGCAAACCGATACCCGTTTTTTTTATGCCTGCAAAGCACTCACCAATGTACAGATCTTAAAACATATTAAAAGCATTGGTTGCAATGTAGACTGCAGTTCTATCAATGAGGTAAAGCTTGCACTGATTGCCGGTTTTGAGCCAAAGAATATTCTCTACACCAGTAATGGTATTCATTTCTCGGAAATAGAAGAAGCACAAAGCCTGGATGTACATATTAATATAGACAGCCTGCAGAATCTTGAAAAATTCGGCGAAAAATTCGGTCATAACTATCCGGTGGGGATCAGGCTCAGGCCTAATATCATGGGAGGCGGCAATATCAAGATCTCTACAGGCCACGATAAAAGTAAGTTCGGTATTCCGGTTGACCAGCTTGATAAAATACTTGCCCTCGTTTCAAAATATGATCTCTTTATACAGAACCTGCACATTCATACCGGCAGCGATATACAGGATGTGGATGTTTTTGTAAAAGGGATAGAAATATTATTCGATATCATTCCTTCCTTTAAAGAACTCACCTCAATTGACCTTGGTGGTGGGTTTAAAGTGCCTTATAAGGATGGCGACACAGAAACAGATATTCCATTATTGGCAAAAAAAGTAAATGAAGCTTTCAATGATCATCCTAATCCTGATGGCAGGCACCTGCAGGTTTGGTTTGAGCCAGGCAAATTCCTGGTGAGTAGCGCCGGATATTTTGTAACACAGGTAGATGTGATGAAAGAAACTGCTGCAACAACTTTTGTTGGTGTGAACAGTGGTTTCAATCACCTGATACGCCCCATGTTCTATGAAGCCTATCACAAGATCGAGAATATCAGTAACCCAAATGGTGAATCAAAAAAATATTCAGTGGTTGGTAATATCTGCGAAACAGATACTTTTGCCTGGGATAGAAAAATAGCTGAAGTTCGGGAAGCTGATCTGCTTGTATTTTATAATGCAGGCGCTTATGGTTTTGAAATGAGTAGTAATTTTAACTCACGCTTTAAGCCCGCCGAAGTTTTGGTAAAAGATGGCAAAGCCCAATTAATAAGAAGAAGGGATGAGTTTGAGGATTTGTTGAGGAACCAGGTGTTGTAAATTTTAAATAAATCAAGTAAATTTGATTAAATAAAAAATATGTCAGCACTCCAAATAAAAGAAACGCTACATGAATACATAGATACAGCCGATGAAAAAAAGCTGGAAGCTATTTATACCATTCTAAAAGACAGTATTACCCCGGATTTTGAATACAACAAAGATGAACTTGCTGCAATTTATGCCCGCAGGAACGAATATAAAAACAACGAAGCTGAAACACTTGTTGCTGAAGATTTCGTAAACTATGTTCGTCAAAATAAATTATAATGGCTTACCGGCTAATTATCCTTAAAGCTGCAGCAGACGACACAACAGAAGCCTACAAATATTACGAAGAAATTCAACCCGGATTAGGTGATCGGTTTTTGGCTGAATTACTTGTAAGATTTACTGAAATCAGTAGGCATCCACAATACTATGGTTTTATTGACGACCAACACATTATCAGAGATGTAAGGTTAAAAAGTTTTCCGTACCTGGTTGTTTATGAAATTGAAATCGAATCTGTAGTTATATATTCGGTACATTGTGCCTACAGAAATCCTGACAAACGTATTAGAAAATAAATCTAAATCTTGAATAATATCTCCCTCATTTCATTGTTTCTTGTCTTGTGCTTAACCGCTTTCAGCCAATCCCCCGACTGCGGCAAATTCCGTGAAGGCAAATTCCGTATTGCCGATACCCGGGCCGGCATTGTTACCATTGCAGAAAGAAAAGGCATGTACCAGACAGAAACCAGTGAATCTTTAAAAGCTGTTATACGTTTTAAAATTAACTGGCATGATAACTGTTCCTACACCTTAAGTTTAGACAAAGTCCTGAGAAACGAAAACAAGATCAACTTTCCGGCTAACCTGCAGATCAAAGTAAAGGTCATTGAAACCAGCGCCAGGGCTTATACACAGCAGACAACTTCTTCCCTCGCTAACGGGACCTATAACGTTATTGTCACTAAGTTAGACTAAGCTTATGAGTCATTAGTCAATAGTCAATAGTGAGGGCGTTAAATTTAAAAGGTCTTCAATTTACCAATGACAAATGACCAATGACTGTAGCTAGAAGCTTTACATATCTTTTAACTAAAAATGATTTCCCACCCTCTTGGAGATATCAAATTTTATTTCCACATTTACGTAGCAAATAAAAAATGCCGATATTGATGACTCCATTCGTATCAACCTAACTTCAACAACCAACTACAAATTATGGAACTCGACCGAAGCTGCCGTAATAAAAAGTTCAGTGCAACTTTTTTACGGACCCTGTTATGCTTAACAGTAACGCTGGCTTTTATCTCATGCAACAAAAATGACAAGTGGGTGGATGTGGACCCCACTTTCAGCAAGTACATCGACGCTTACACAACCGGAACCATTTCAAAAACATCAACAGTGCGGGTAAAACTGGCAGCAGATGCCAATACCACGCATGCTGTTGGAGAAGAGCTGAAAGCATCTTTATTTAGTATCTCCCCTTCTGTAAAAGGAAAAGCCTTCTGGCTTGATGCCCGTACCATTGAATTTAAACCCGACGGCTGGCTAAAACCCGACCAGATGTACCAGGTAACTTTCAAGCTCGGAAAGGTAACTAAGACTCCCGCTAAATTTTCCGACTTCAAATTCAGCATGAAAACCGTAAAGCCATCCTTTAAGGTTGAGCAGGATGGGTTACGCAGCAATGGTGTAAAAAATAAATTGAACCTGGGTGGTAATTTAGAAACTGCCGACATTGAGGATGGCAAGCAGGTAGAAAAATTATTAACCGCCAAACAGGGCAATACAGATCTTAAAATAAACTGGCAGCATAATGATGCCACCAAAACCCACCGCTATACCATTGAAAATATCAGCAGGCTGAAGTCAGCATCCAAGGTTGAATTGTTTTGGAACGGCAAACCCATGAACATGAAATTAAAAGGCGAAGAAACGCTGGAAGTGCCGGCTGCCGGGGATTTTAAAGTATTGGATGTTGTAGCAATAAATGAAACGCAGCAATATGCATCTGTACAATTCAGTGATATGATCGCTATTGGCCAGGACCTGGATGGATTGATAACCATCAGCGGGCAATCGGATATTTCCTTCACAATTAATGGAAGTGAAGTAAAAGTTTTTGGCAATGGAAAACTGGATGGTAATTACACCGTAAATATTAATGCAGGCATAAAGAATACCTGGGGCGATGTTTTGAATAAAGGCTTTGCAGCCAATATTAATTTTGAGAACAGGATGCCCTCTGTAAAAATCCATGGCAAAGGAAATATCTTACCAAATAGCGGTAAGCTCGTCTTACCATTTGAATCCATTAACCTTAATGCTGTTGACATAAGTATCATCAAGATATTCGAAAACAACGTTCCCCAATTTTTACAGGAGAACGACCTGGGCGGTAATAATGAATTGAGAAGGGTTGCGAAACCTGTTGTACAAAAAACTTTAAGGCTTGATAACGACAAAACCCTTGACCTGCATAAGAAGCAGCATTTTTCTTTAGACATTGATAAGTACTTAAAAACAGAGCAGGGTGCTATTTACAAAGTGACCATCGGATTCCGTCCGGAGTATTCATTGTATCTCACTACCGATACAGTTACAAGATCAACTGATGATGAGGAAGAAAATTATAATGATTATGAAGATTACGGAAGCAATAGCGGCGCTGATGAGGATGATGCTTTCTGGGACAGGTATGATACCTACTACCCTTTTGGTTATAACTGGAGTCGAAGGGATGATCCCGGCAGCAGGTCTTATTACAATAAAGACCGCTGGGCTACAAGAAATATCCTTGCCAGCAATATCGGCCTTACCGCCAAGCGTGGCAATGATAACAGTCTGCTGGTGGCTGTAAGCAATATCCTTACCACCGATCCCATGAGTGGGGTTGAGCTGGAGATCATGGATTACCAACATACCATCATCAACAAAGAAAAAAGTGGTGGCGATGGATTTGTAAATATTGACCTGAAAAGAAAACCATTTTTACTCATTGCCCGCAAGGGAAAAGAAAGAGGATATTTAAAACTCGATGACGGGAGTTCGCTGGCCCTTAGCCGCTTTGATGTAAGTGGTGAAGAAGTTAAAAATGGCATTAAGGGATTTATCTTTGGTGAGCGTGGTGTTTGGCGCCCCGGCGATACCATGTTCCTGAATTTTATTGTAGAAGACAGGCAGGGCAAATTACCCAGGGATCATCCTGTTGAATTCAGTTTATTCACGCCCCAGGGACAGTTGTATAAACATACCGTACAAACCAATGCCGAAGATGGGTTCTATCTTTTTAAGACCAATACCGATGCTTCATCACCAACCGGTAACTGGCTCGCCAAAATAAAAGTGGGCGGTGCTGTTTTTGAAAAAAAGATCAAGGTGGAAACCATCATGCCCAACAGGTTGAAGATAAACCTGGACTTTGGCAAAGATCCAATTCTTGGCAAAGGCAATACCACACCCGGCAGCCTCAATGCCAAATGGCTTTTTGGGGCAATTGGTAAGAATTTAAAGGCAAAGATCGATGCATCCCTGTATTCAAGGGGAACAAGCTTTCCAAAATTTGCAGGCTTTGATTTTGACAATCCAACATCCAACTATGCTACACAAAGCAAAACCATTTACGAAGGCACCCTCGATGATCAGGGTAATGCTGCATTGAATACCAGTTTTGAGATCGATGAAACAGCGCCGGGTATGCTGAGCGCAAATATGATGGTTAAAGTATTTGAGCCGGGCGGAAGTTTTAGCATAGATAATGTAAGCATGCCTTATAGCCCGTTTGCAAGTTATGCGGGTATCAAATTACCCGACGGACAAAAACCTTTTGATTATTTACTTGCAGGTAAAAATCATACAGCACAAATTGTAAATGTTGACAGCAAAGGAAATTTAATTGCCGGCAGCAATGAAGTTGAAGTGCAGTTCTACCGCATTCAATGGCGCTGGTGGTGGGATAATAATGGCGACAACCTCAGCAATTTTACGCAGGACGAATACAATAAGCTGCTGAAAAAAGAAAATGTAAAATTAAATAATGGCCGTGGCAACTGGGCCTTTGGTACTTCTGAAAATGAATGGGGCCGCTATCTGGTTCTGGTGAAGGACCTGAAGAGTGGCCACACCACGGGCTCTACATTTTATATTGATGATCCCTACTGGCAGACAAGGGCCGGTAACGAAGACCAGACAGCCGCATCCATGTTATCATTCAAGTCTTCCAAAGAAAAATATAATGTTGGCGAAGAAGTTTTGTTAACCATTCCAAGCAGTAAAGGCGGAAGGGTATTGGTAAGTATTGAGAACGGCAGCAAGGTTATCAAGTCCTTCTGGCAGGAAACAAAACAGGGGCAGACAGAAGTGAAATTTAAAGCAGAAGAAGGCATGGCGCCGAATGTGTATGCAACGGTAAGTTTATTGCAACCGCATTCACAAACCATCAACGATCTTCCAATACGCATGTATGGGTCAATCCCCATTTTTATTGAGGATAAGAATACGATTTTAAAACCTGTATTGAATATCGCAAACAGTATACGGCCCGAAACAAATGTTTCTTTCACAGTAAGTGAACAGAATGGAAAAGAAATGACCTATTGTGTTGCCATTGTAGATGAAGGGTTGTTAGATCTTACCAGGTTTAAAACACCAAACCCACATGAAGCATTTTATGCAAGAGAGGCATTGGGCGTAAAAAGCTTCGATCTTTTTGATTATGTGATCGGTGCCTGGGGCGGAGACCTTGAAAGGATATTGACCATTGGTGGTGATGATGAAGCTGGTCCCGGCAAACAAAAAACTGCCAACCGCTTTAAACCCGTTGTAAAATACTTTGGGCCGTTTCATTTGAACAGGAATCAAACACAAAAACAATCTTTTACATTACCATCATATATTGGCTCGGTAAGGGCAATGGTAATTGCGTCTCACAATGGCAGTTATGGTGCTACTGAAAAAGCAGTAACAGTTAAAAAACCGTTGATGATGCTGGCAACCATGCCAAGGGTACTGGGCCCGGGCGAAACCATTAAGCTGCCAGTAACCATTTTTGCCATGGAGAATAATGTAAAAAAGGTAAATATCTCGTTACAGGCAAATCCATTTTTAGAGGTTGTAGGTGGCAATACGCAGGCGATCAATTTTGCACAGCCGGGTGAGCAGTTGGTTTATTTTGATGTAAAAGTAAAACCAAACATAGGTGTTGGCAGGGTAAAATTAATTGCAAGCTCAGGAAATGAAAAAGCTGATTATGAAGTGGAACTTGATATCCGCAATCCAAATCCGCCGGTGACCCAGGTTACAGCTATTACCTTAAATGGAGGACAGCAATGGAAAGGAGTTGCCGCACCGATTGGTGTAGCAGCAACAAGTACAGCCGTGCTGGAAATATCCAGTGTGCCTTCTATGAACCTACAAAAGCGGTTAAACTATCTTATACAATATCCACATGGCTGTGTTGAGCAAACAACCTCAGCAGCATTCCCGCAACTGGTATTAAACCAGCTTACCGACCTGGATGCCATTCAAAAAGCACAGGTAGATAAAAATGTAAAGAATGGAATTGCAAGGCTGCAGAATTTTCAGCGGCCAGACGGCAGCTTTAGTTACTGGCCCGGAGTTAACGAAACGGATGAATGGGGCACCAATTATGCCGGTCATTTTTTAATTGAAGCACAAAACAATGGCTACCTCGTAAGTGATCATCTGTTGCAGCAGTTCAAGAATTACCAGCGTGGCAAAGCAAACAGTTGGGTTCCATCTTCAACAAATTTTTATGGCGGCGACCTTACACAGGCCTACAGGCTCTATACACTGGCATTGGCCAAAGTGCCGGAATTGGGCGCCATGAACCGTTTGAAAGAATTCAAATACTTATCTGCTGAAGCCAAATGGAGACTTGCTGCAGCATATGCATTGGCAAAACAGGATAATACAGCTTTAGATCTTATCAGCGGATTATCCACAAATTTTGAAGAAAGGCCAACCCCAGGTTTTACATTTGGCTCTGCACTAAGAGACCAGGCTATGGTTTTGGAAACATTAACGTTGATGGGCAAAAATAAAAGGAACAAGGCAGCAGCATTATTGCCCACCATTGCTGCAAAACTATCGCAGGATGACTGGTACAGTACGCAAACAACAGCCTATGCTTTAATTGCTATTGCAAAATATTGCGGCAAGAACCCATCCGGTGCAAAAATTATGGCAACAGCAAATATTAATGGTAAAGCAATTGATGTAAGCACGGCATCCTATGTTAAGCAGGTGCCAATATCATTTGCAGGTGGTAGCAGTAATGTGGTGATCAGCAACAAAGGAAGCAATGTGCTGTATGTACGTTTGATAACACAAGGCCAGCCCATTGCAGGTGACAGTCTTAAAATAAATAACAACCCTGCAGTTTTAGCAATGAATGTGACTTATGTTTCACAGAATGGGTCAGTCATCGACATCAACAAGCTTTCGCAGGGCACCGACTTTATTGCCAAAGTTGTAATTACCAACCCCGGCAAGCGTGGTTATTATTCACAGATGGCATTATCGCAAATATTTCCAAGTGGTTGGGAAATACTGAATGCAAGAATGTTTGATGGTGAGGGTGCATTCAAATCATCTTCATCAACCTACCAGGATATACGTGATGACAGGGTGTACACTTATTTTAATATTGCTGCCAATCAAACCCATACTTATTATGTGCAGTTGAATGCTTCTTACCTGGGCAGGTTCTTTTTACCGGGTACTTATTGTGACGCGATGTATGATAACAATATTAGTGCAGGCGTAAATGGTAAGTGGGTAGAAGTAGTAAATCAATAGGAAGCCCCTCCTATCCTCACCAGGAGGGAGGTATTAGCGAAGAACGAAGCGAACAAAAATGACTAAAACTCATAGTCTTAAAAAAATAAGCTCTTTGTTCCCTCTCCCCGGGAGATTCCCGCAAGGGAAAGAACGAAGTTCAGGGAGAGGCCGTATCAAACTCGCTGTTTTGCTGGGTCTATTTACCTGGTTCTACCTTTGCCTGCCTTCAAAATTATTCAATTCGCCAACCAGTTATGTTATTGAAGATAAAGATGGCAATTTATTGAATGCAGTGATCGCTGCCGATGGTCAATGGCGTTTTCCATATAATAAAAATGTTCCGCAAAAATTCATTGATTGCATTACGACTTTTGAGGACAGGCGCTTTTTTAAACACCCCGGTGTTGATCCAGTTGCTATAGGAAGAGCCACCATCAAGAATATAAAGAACAGATCTATTATACAGGGTGGCAGCACACTTACCATGCAGGTGATCAGGCTGTCCAAAAAAAATGATAAAAGAAATATCGGCAACAAATTAAAAGAGAGTATCCTTGCTTTGCGGTTGGAATTCTCCTATTCCAAAAAAGAGATACTTGCGCTCTATGCAAGCAATGCGCCATTCGGAAGTAATATTGTTGGCCTTGATGCTGCTGCATGGCGATACTATTGCCGCAGTGCCGATAAATTAAGCTGGGGAGAAATGGCAGCACTTGCTGTTTTACCAAATGCGCCGGCATTAGTGCATCCTGGTAAAAACAGGAATGTGCTTCTACAAAAAAGGAATTTGTTACTGGATAACCTGATGCATGCCGGTAAGATAGATAAAGAAAATACGGAGCTTGCCAAACTTGAACCTTTACCAGATGAACCCTTAAAACTTCCGCAATATGCATCTCATCTATTGCAGCGTTTTAAAAAGGACAACAAAACATGGCAACAGGAAACAAAGATCAAAACCACGATCGATGGTAACCTGCAAAAAAATATCATGACCCTGGTGCAGCAACACCAGTCTGTATTAAAAGGCAATGGCATTAATAATGCCTGTGCATTGGTACTTGATGTAGAAACAGGAAACACACTTGCTTATGTTGGCAATATTAAAGATGCCAATAAAGAAATGGAAGCAGATGTAGATGTAATAGCAGCGCCAAGAAGTCCGGGCAGCGCATTAAAACCTGTTTTGTATGCAGCCATGTTAAGTGATGGATTGATCCTCCCCAATTCGATCATACCTGATATACCAACACAGATCGGCAATTATGCCCCAAAGAATTTTGATCTTGATTATGATGGTGCAGTGTCCGCGGGAAGGGCTTTATCAAGAAGTCTGAATGTGCCTGCTGTAAAAATGCTGCAGCAATATAAATACCAGCGTTTTTATGAAACCCTGCAGCGAAGCGGCATCACAACCCTCAACAACCCTGCAGATTTTTATGGCCTTAGTTTGATATTGGGTGGCTGCGAAGTGACCATGTGGGACCTGGCAGGAGTTTATGCATCAATGGCACGAACACTAAATCATCAAACAAGAAATCATGGCAAGCCCGATGCAAAAGATTTTCATCCGCCAAATTATATTAGTACCCCTTCAACTATTAAACCATTAAACAATTCAACAATTAAACAATTCAACAATTCAACCCCTCCACTTGATGCAACTTCAATTTATTTTACCTTTCAATCCATGCAGGATGTAATGCGCCCAGGCGAAGAAGGGCTTTGGCAACAGTTCTCCTCATCACAAAAAATTGCCTGGAAAACAGGTACCAGTTTTGGATTCAGGGATGGCTGGGCAATTGGTGTTACACCCAAAAATGTAGTTGCAGTTTGGGTAGGCAATACCGATGGTGAAGGAAGGCCGGGCTTGATTGGCATTAATACGGCCGCTCCTATACTATTTGATATTTTCAGGCTGCTCCCAAACAGCAACCTGCCTACAGCTCAGGCAGGATGGTTTGAAAAACCAAAATACAATTTTAGTTATGTGCCTGTTTGCAGGCAAAGTGGTTACCGGGCAAATATAGATTGCCCCGATGCAGATACTTTATTTATGCCGCCTTATGCAGAAAAAGTTTCGCTCTGCGCTTATCATAAATTAGTTCACCTGGATATGAGCGGAACATACCGCGTTACAGAAACCTGCGAAACACCATCTACAATGCAGCATAAAAGCTGGTTCGTTTTATCACCGGCAATGGAATTTTATTATAAACAACGTAATATAGATTACAAACCACTACCCCCATTTAAACCTGGCTGTACCTTTAGTGAAACAGGGAAATTAATTGAGCTGATCTATCCACAGTCCAATGCAAAAATTTATGTACCACTGGAAATAAATGGCGAACGTGGTAAAACCGTTTTTACAGCGGCACACCGCCGCTCAGCGGCTAAGATCTTCTGGAGCCTTGATGATGAATTCATGGGCACCACGGAAAATTTTCACCAGATAGGATTGAACCCCCGGCCCGGGAAGCATATCATTACCCTGGTAGATGAAAGCGGGATCAGTATATCACGCGAGTTTGAAGTACTGGAAAAAGAGAGCAGGTGATTACCCATCATTTAAAAACTTTATAAAATTTCTGCTTACTTTTAATCTCTAAAATTAATTGCAATGCCAATTCGTATGGAAGATGATCCCATGGATCAGCAGGATTTTGATGACAGTAGTACATCCGGGGGGGGCAGAGCTGGAGGTGGTGGTGGCGGACTTTTAAGTTTTTTGCCGCTCCTGCTGGGTTTATTTGGCCGTGGCGGTAAAGGTGGGGGCGGCGGAAAGATCATCTTTTTATTGCTGGCAGGAGCTGCAGTATACTTTTTCTTTTTCAGGAATACCTCGGGTGGCGGAACCGACCTGATCAAAAATATATTTTCACAAAGTGGCTATAGCTTCAGCCCCGATCAATTTAAAAAAGCAAAGGTTTATGAAGGCCTTGCAGATGACAATACAAAGAACCCCTTACCCGAAAGCATTTCCCTTTTAAAATTTGCACCCGACAGGTTAAACCAGGGCAGCCAGGGTTCCTGCGTGGCGTGGAGCAGTGCCTATGCAGCACGTACTATTGTTGAAGCAGCCTCTACAGGACAAAGTGGAAACAAAACTGCATATAGCCCTGCATTTGTTTATAACCAGATAGGCCTGGAAGGCTGCCAGGGAGCATATATACAGAATGCCATGGAATTAATGGCTACCAAGGGTGTTGTTCCTTACAATGATTTTCCTTACACAGACCAGGATTGCAGCCGCCAGCCAAACCAGGCAATGGAAACTAAAGCATCTCAAAATAAATTACATGGCTTTACCAGGTTAACTGATGGCGAAAGCGTGAACGGTATCAATGTACGTGCAGTAAAAGAACACCTGGCCAAGGATGCCCCTGTAGTGATCGGCATGATGGTGGGAGGTTCTTTTTTGCAGGCGATGAAAGGAAAAGAATTGTGGACACCTACTGATGATGACCGCCAGCAGATGGGCTTTGGCGGGCATGCCATGTGTGTGATCGGCTATGATGACAGGAAGCAGGCATTCCAGATCATGAATAGCTGGGGCCCCGATTGGGGAATGAATGGTGTTGCCTGGGTACGCTATGCCGATTTTAAAGAATTCGTTAGAGAAGCATATGGGGTTGATCCTATGCCTAAAAGAGCTGCAGCATTAAATGTGGCTTTTGAAGCGGCTATAGGTTTGGTTAAGAATGACGACAAGCAATACATACCGCTAAAATTAAAAGAAGGGAATATTTTTGAAACGATTGGCTCAGTGGCACCCGGAACAAAATTCAAAATGGAAATAAAAAATTCAACTGAGTGTTACACGTATATTTTTGGACAGGAAACTGATGGCAGCAGTTATACCCTGTTCCCTTACCCCAACAAAGATGATGCAACACAAACTTCCTTCTCTCCTTATTGCGGCATTACCGGCTACCGTTTATTTCCCCGGGGGAAAAGTTTAGTGCCGGATAATGTTGGCAACAAAGATGTATTTGCCATCGTTGTAACAAAAAAAGCAATAGACTGGTATGCTGTAAATATTGCAATTTCAAAAAGCACATCAGCCAATTATGCTTTAAAAGTTGCAGATGCTTTGCAGCAGAATGCTATTTTGGGTGTAAGGTTTGCAGTTGGTTCCGGAGGAACGATAAATTTCAGTGCAGCTTCAAATCAGAATGCTGTACTTTGCGTTGTAGAAGTAAATAAATAAAACAGTATGAAAAATTTAGTGATTATTGGTCTCTGCCTGTTGAGCAGTATGTGTTATGCCCAAACAGAAGCCAATAAATTATACAACCCCGAAGCTGATGCAAGAAAAGATATTAAAGCTGCTGTTAAAAAAGCAAAGGCTGAGGATAAATATGTGCTGATACAAGCCGGTGGTAACTGGTGTACCTGGTGTTATGAATTTGTAAGGTTCTGCAAATCCGATCCTCAAATTGATTCTGCGATGAATGCCAGTTTTGTATTGTATCATTTAAATACAAGTAAAGAGAACAAAAACGAAAAGACCTTTGCAAAATATGGCTATCCCCAGCGATTTGGATTCCCGGTCTTCATCATCCTGGATAAAAAAGGCAAACGTATCCATACACAGAACAGTGTATACTTTGAAGATGGTAAAAAAAGCTATGATAAGGCCAAGGTGCTTTCCTTTTTAGAAATGTGGAGTCCTAAAGCACTTGATCCTAAAATGTATGTAGAGTAATATTGTCGATTGTAGACTGGCGATTGTAGATTTATCAACACGCAATAAATTTAAACAAATCTAAAATCGGCAATCTAAAATCTAAAAATCAAATGAGCCAGGCTAATAATTTTCTTCAACTTATAAACAACCCTTTTAAGTTCCGGCTATTCCTGCTTTCAAAATTGCCCAGCGCTTTTTTTGCAGGCGTTCGTGTACTTAAGGCTGATGAAGAAAAATGTACCGTAAAAGTTCCGTACAAATGGTTCAGTCAAAATCCATTTAAAAGCACCTATTTTGCCTGCCTGAGCATGGCTGCCGAAATGAGTACGGGCGTACTTGCCCTCGCACATATATATAAGCGCCAACCTGCCCTAAGTATGCTGGTATTGAAAGTAGAAGGCAATTTCATAAAAAAAGCAACTGGTATCACCATTTTTACCTGCGGGGATGGGCTACTGATAAAGCAAGCCATTGAAGATGCGATCATCAGCAATGAAGGAAAAACAGTAAGTGCAAGATCTTACGGAAGGAATGCTGCGGGAGAAATTGTAGCTGAATTTGTGATCACCTGGAGTTTTAAGGTAAAATCGAATTAACGCTTATATAAACATACTCTCCCCGTATTTATGTAAATTGCACGTCCCTGATAACCTATAAATAAATATGCATTGCCTTTTTTGCATGCATGTTAAATCGAAATAATTTATGTCAAAAGACTTAAGAAAACAACAGGCATTAGAATATCACTCCAAAGGAAGGCCTGGTAAAATAGAAGTTGTTCCAACCAAAGAAGCCAAGACACAAAGAGATCTTTCATTAGCTTATTCTCCCGGGGTTGCAGAACCCTGCCTTGAGATCGCTGCCAATCCTGAAGATGTTTATAAATACACTGCCAAGGGAAATCTGGTAGGCGTTATCAGCAATGGTACAGCGGTATTGGGATTAGGTAATATCGGTCCCGAGGCAAGCAAGCCGGTTATGGAGGGCAAGGGCGTTCTTTTTAAAATATTTGCAGACATCGATGTATTTGACATCGAGATCAACGAAACAGACCCCGAGAAATTTGTACAGATCGTGCAGGCACTGGAGCCTACTTTTGGCGGTATCAATTTGGAGGATATCAAAGCGCCGGAATGTTTTTATATAGAACAGGAATTGAAGAAACGTTGCAAGATCCCCATCATGCACGATGATCAACATGGTACGGCCATCATCAGCGCAGCGGCCTTACTAAATGCCCTCATCCTCCAAAAAAAGAAGATTGAAAAAGTAAAGTTCGTAGTAAATGGCGCAGGTGCAGCCGCTATGGCCTGTATCCAGTTATACGAATCCCTGGGTGCAAAGCACAGTAATTTTATGGTATTTGACCGGAAAGGAATTTTGTACAAAGGCCGTCCTGATGTAGAAGAACTGAAACTGAAATTCTGCGTGGATGAAAAATACAGGGACTACGATCTTGCAAAAGCATTAAAGGATGCAGATGTCTTTATCGGCTTAAGTATTGGTAATGTAGTTACATCCGAAATGGTAAAAAGCATGGCAAAGAATCCCATTGTTTTTGCTATGGCCAATCCTGATTCTGAGATCAATTATGAAGTAGCAGTAGCTGCCCGTAAAGATATCATCATGGCTACGGGCCGCAGTGATTATCCCAACCAGGTGAATAATGTGCTTGGGTTTCCATATATCTTCCGCGGTGCATTGGATGTAAGGGCAACTGCAATCAATGAAGCCATGAAGCTGGCTGCAGTAAAGGCCCTGGCCGAGCTTGCCAAAGCACCGGTACCGGATATTGTAAACCTGGCCTACAATGAAAAAACTATACTTTTTGGCCCCAACTATATTATTCCAAAACCCCTGGACCCACGGTTATTATCTACTGTAGCACCTGCAGTTGCAAAAGCAGCTATGGAAAGCGGCGTGGCTAAACATCCAATCCTGAATTGGGAGGAATATATTGATACCCTCAATCACAGGCTGGGACTGGATAACCAGTTAAGCCGTGTTATTGGCTCCAAGGCACGAAAGGATCCAAAACGGATCGTTTTTGCAGATGCGGAGAACATTAAGATATTGAAAGTGGCACAGTTGGTAATGGAAGAGCACGTGGCCTATCCTATCCTGTTGGGTAAGGAAGATAAGATCAGGAAAATGGCCGAAGAGAACGGTATAGACCTGGAGGGAATGCCCATTATGAACCCCGCCGATGACAAGCATGAAGACCTGAGAAAATTGTATGGGGATATCTATTTTGAAAAAAGGCACCGCAAGGGCGTAAATAAATATGAAAGCTACAAGGCCATGAAGGACCGCAACCATTTTGGTTGTATGCTTATTGAAAGCGGAGAAGCTGATGGAATGATAAGCGGTTTGAGTAGAAATTACCCCGATACCATCAGGCCGGCCCTGCACATTATAGGCACCGAAGAGGGAGTTAAAAAGATCGCCGGCATGTATATCATGTTCACCAAGCGTGGCCCGCTTTTCCTTGCCGATACAACAGTGAATTTTAACCCTACGGCCGAAGAATTGGCCGAGATCACTTTACTGGTGGCCAAAGAAGTAAAACAGTTCAATATAAAACCCCGGATCGCTATGCTTTCCTACTCCAATTTTGGCAGCAGCGATTCGCCGGAAGCCAACCTGGTACGCAAAGCAAGGGAAATTGTAAAGATGAGGGAGCCTTCACTGATATGTGATGGGGATGTGCAGGGAATACTTGCCTTTAACAAAGAGATCTTAAAGGAAAACTATCCTTTTACCGAACTTTTAGATGGTGATGTTAACGTACTCATCTTTCCAAACCTGGCAGCGGGTAATATTGCCTACAATTTGCTACAGGAAGTAGGTGGAACAGATTCAATAGGCCCTATTTTACTGGGTCTTAACAAGCCGGTACACGTTTTGCAATTGGGAAGTTCTATAAGGGCTATATTTAATATGGTACTCATAGCTGTTGTAGATGCCCAAACCAAAAGCAAGTTTAATACGCAGGAAGCTGTTAAACGGAGCAAGTGGTGGAAGCGTAAAAAAACAATAGCACACGAGAATGTATGATTTATCAAAAATACAATGTCAGATGTACGATGTACGACTGCATGAGGGTGATTAGATTATTATACATTCGTACATCAAACATCGTACATCTAACATTATTATAATGCTTTTTTTTAATCATTTTGGCAGGTACATTTTAATGCTGAAGAGCATGTTTACCAGGCCGGAAAATATGCGGATGTATTGGAAGGAACTAATGCACCAGTGCGTGGAAATAGGCATTGGTTCCCTGGGTATTGTCATCATCATCTCTGTTTTTATGGGTGCGGTAAGTGCCGTTCAAACATCCTACCAGTTAGTTAGCCCACTGATACCGGCAACTACCATTGCGCAGATCGTAAGGGATACCGTGATATTGGAGTTTGCCCCCACGGTTGTGTGTATAGTTCTGGCCGGTGTAGTAGGCAGTAAGATTGCCAGTGAGCTGGGTAATATGCGGGTAAGTGAGCAGATAGATGCATTGGAGATCATGGGTATCAACACCCATTCTTATCTTATTTTGCCTAAGATCATAGCTAGTTTATTGACTATCCCTATGCTGGTGGTATTATCTATGGTGCTGGGTATTTTTGGCGGCAGGCTGGCAGGCGCAGCTACGGGTATTATATCTGCCGATACATATGATATGGGCCTGATCATGAATTTTGTTCCCTACAATGTATTTTTTGCATTGGTAAAAGCATACACGTTTGCATTTATCATCAGTTCCATACCGTCTTATTATGGTTACAACGTAAAAGGCGGTGCTTTGGAAATTGGAAGAAGCAGTACAAAAAGTGTGGTGGTAAGCTGTATCATGATATTGTTTGCTGATTATATTTTAGCTGCATTATTATTAGGATAAATAGACAGCTACAAGGGAAGTAGATTCGAGGGGGTATTTCAAGCTAGATCGAATTGCGGGAGCTATTTAAATATCTGTATAGAAGTTCAAAAAATACTTATAGCATTAATAAATAAATTTTTTTGAGAAAAATGTTTAAAATACAAAAGGTGGTAAATAGCAGTATGGTTCTCCCTTGTAGCTAATCCCCTTGCAGCTTATTATGATTGAATTCAAAAACATAAAGAAAAGTTTTGGTGATAAAGTGGTGCTTGATGATGTGAGCCATGTTATGGAAACAGGCAAGGCAAACCTGATCATTGGCACCAGTGGCAGCGGAAAAACGGTTTTACAAAAATGCCTGGTAGGATTGTTTGAGCCTAATGAAGGTGAAATCATTTACGATGGCATAAGCTTTACCGAGATGCTGAAAGAACAAAGAAAAGAATTACGCCAGCAGATCGGTATGCTGTTCCAGGGTTCTGCTTTATTTGATAGTATGACCGTAGAGCAAAACATTATGTTCCCATTAGACATGTTTACAACAACGCCTTTCTCCAAAAAACTAAAGCGTGTGAACGAAGTGTTAGACAGGGTTAATTTAGAGGGCGTTAATAAAAAATTCCCGGCAGAACTGAGTGGCGGTATGAAAAAAAGAGTAGGTATTGCCCGTGCGGTGGTATTAAATCCCAAATACCTGTTTTGTGATGAGCCCAACTCCGGACTCGATCCCCAGACATCCATGGTTATTGATAAACTGATTCTCGATATTACCCGTGAGTTTAACATGACTACAGTAATAAATACCCACGACATGAATAGTGTAATGGAAATGGGAGAGAATATTCTTTATATGTATGAAGGCAAAAAGGAATGGACAGGCAATAAAAAAGATATTATCTTCTCCGATAACCAGCGCCTCAATGATTTTATTTTTGCTTCTGAATTTTTGCACGACGCCAAAGACATGCGTATGCTGGAAGCTAAAGGAAAGATCAGCAACGACAGGGATATGAGTAAAATGTTAAAGGGCGATAAATTGGATTGATAAAGCCACCCCCTACTACCAAAAAAGTCTAAATCAAAAGTCCAAACCTGCCTGCCGGTAGGCAGGATTAAAATATCCCTGAACTATATCCCCGCTGCCCTATCTTTGCGGCAATTCTTAATTCTTAATTCATAATTAAACCATGGCTGTTTTAGTTAATAAAGGCTCCAAAATAATTGTGCAGGGCTTTACCGGTACCGAAGGTACATTTCATGCTACACAGATGATAGAATATGGCACCAACGTTGTTGGTGGTGTTACCCCTGGAAAAGGTGGCAGCACGCATTTGGAAAAACCCGTGTTCAATACAGTTGCTGATGCAGTAAAAAGAACGGGGGCCGATGTGAGTATTATTTTTGTCCCCCCGGCTTTTGCAGCCGATGCCATTATGGAAGCCGCTGATTCAGGCATTGGCCTGGTGGTTTGTATCACCGAAGGAATTCCTGTACAGGATATGGTAAAAGTAAAAAATTATTTAAACAGCAAAACTACAAGGCTTATAGGCCCCAACTGCCCTGGTGTAATTACCGCCGATGAATGCAAAGTAGGTATTATGCCCGGTTTTATTTTTAAGAAAGGTAGAATTGGGATCGTTTCAAAATCGGGTACACTAACTTATGAAGCTGCTGACCAGGTTGCCAAAGCGGGACTTGGTATTTCTACTGCCATTGGTATTGGTGGTGATCCCATAATTGGTACAACCACTAAAGAAGCAGTTGAATTATTTATGAATGATAATGAGACTGATGCTATTGTAATGATCGGTGAGATCGGTGGTGGTATGGAAGCAGAAGCGGCCAATTATATTAAGTCAACCGGGAATAAAAAACCAGTTGTTGGTTTTATTGCCGGTCAAACTGCACCTCCCGGACGTCGTATGGGACATGCCGGTGCTATTGTTGGCGGTGCTGATGATACAGCAGCAGCTAAAATGAAGATCATGGCTGAATGTGGCATTCATGTAGTTGCAAGTCCTGCTGATATTGGTAAAACAATGGCTGAAGTATTGAAGAAATAATTTCAAAAAATATTTTTAGTAGTGCCCGGATTTTTTTCGGGCTTTTTTCTGCCTTAAAATATATGAGGTCCTGCAATTTCATACTCCCAATACTATGTCCCCGCTCCTTCAGTAGAGAGCCTGTCCCGATTTTTCGGGAGGGTTAGGGGGTGAGGCAGGGTGAGGCCAATATACCCCCCACAGGGTATGCTTATTACATCTTAATAGCCAATCTTTACTTTCTAAAACTATTTATATGATAATCGTAGTTAATCACCAGATCAATAACCCGGCTGATTTTTGGGCATCAGCTCAAAAAAGTTTACCTGAATTACCTGCCAGTGGCGTACAAAGAGTACTACAGGTAATGCCTAACGCAGATATGACAACTGCAACCTGCGTTTGGGAAGCAGATAGTATTGAAATGCTTGATTCTTATTTACGCAGCAAAGTGCAGGACTGGAGTAAAGAAACATATTATGAACTGAATACTGCTGCAGCAATGGGAGTACCTCAATAATTTTTTGTAGACATAATTTTAATACGATCTCTAAATAAATTACCTCCCCCTACAACACCCCCTCTCCTTCAGGAGAGGGGAATAAGGGGTGAGGCCCTAAAAAAAAGGCCGGGATCTCTCCCGGTCCTTCAAAGTATAGCCATGAAATTTAAAAACCATTTTCTATATTAATATATATTTAACCATGCGTTATTAGGCTATTGTAATCCATAAAGAATTAATCATCATCCCTATTTTTATTATCCTTTTTATCCTTCTTATCTTTCATATCCTTTTTTTGGTCATATCTCTTGTCATCATTATCATCATCATCATCACCATCATGGTCTTTGTCGTGATGTTTATTTTTGTGTTTATTCTTGTGCTTATTTTTCATCCTTCCATACCCATGTCCTACTCCATTACCATTATTACCATAGACTTCTCCATTATTACCGTTATTATTATATACTTGTTGTTCGCTGATGTTTACCTGGCCCAGCGCATTAATAAAAATGGTTGTCTCAAAACCGGGTTTAAAAGTAAGAGTAGAATTATATATTACTTCCCTGGTTTGTTTTCCCCAAAGATTTGTTTTCCATTGATAAATAGCAATATTATGGTTACCAGCACTTAATTGCCGGATGTTTACAGTGTTACCATAACCATTATTGCCTGTGTTTCCATTATTATCACCATTACCATTATTACCATTATTCTGGTATTGCTGATTATCTACAAAAACGGAAAATTGTTTCTGCATAGCAGAGGTTACAACTAATGAGCCGTATTGGCCATTATTGTTGTTCCGGGTGGGATAATTTGTAGGCTGTTGTTGGGGATTTCCTTGTTGACGGGTTTGCCGCCACTGTGCAAAACCTGTTGTAATGCTGGCTGCTAAAACTAATAAAGTAATAATCTTTTTCATTGTATTTTTTTTAAGGTTATAAATTTTGTGTTATTTACTTTTACTACACATGTATTTCAAATGCTATGCCGTTTGTATAATGAACGTATAATAAAACGTTAAAGAAAATTATCGGCGCTATTTATGCAAAATGTATTTCAATTACATCTCATTACTGCGTATTATATTTAACTAAATTGTTAAAACAACTCATTAACAAATTGTAACTTGTAACTAAATTATTCTACTATGTTTTTTAAGAAATCCCTTTGTTTGTTTTTATTCTTTTCTATTTACACATTATCCTGTTTAGCACAAACAAAAAATGAATATGCAACTAACTGGAAAAAAGTGGAAGACCTTGAAAAAAAAGGGCTTACAAAATCGGCCCTGAATGCAGTAATGATCATTTATAACCTTGCCCTTAAAGCAGGAAATGATGCCCAGCAGATAAAAGCCAGCATGTACCAGGTAAAGTACAGGAACCTGGTAGAAGAGGACAGCAGGGAGAACAATATCTTTTTTATTGACACACTTATTGCAAAAGCCAAAGCGCCTGCAAAGCATATTTTACAAAGCATGCAGGCCGAAATGTTCTGGCAATACCTGCAGAACAACCGCTGGAAATTTTATGACCGCACAAAGCTTGTAGAAGAAAAAAGCAAAGACATTACTACCTGGAGTATTGATAAACTCTATTCCACCATTTCAGGTTTATATAAAGCTTCTTTACAAAATGAAATTCTTCTTAAGAACACAAAGCTTAACGGCCTTGATGCCATAATCCTTAAAGGAGAAAATACCAGGCAGCTACGTCCTACCCTATATGATTTTTTAGCACACAGGGCTTTTGAATTCTTTATGAATGATGAAGACGGCGTAACAAAACCTGCATATGAATTTAAAATTGATAATGCAAAAGCTTTTGCACCTGCAGCGCAGTTTGTGAATGCATCTTTTGTCACCCGTGACACAGCATCACTGCAACAGAAAGCTTTACTGCTCTTCCAGGATGTCTTAAAATTTCATTTAAATGATGCTGATCCGGTAGCTTTGATCGATGCTGACCTTATTCGGTTGAATTTTGTAAACCAGTATGCAGTTGTTGAAGGAAAATCTAAACTGTATGAAGATGCTTTACTGGCTATTGAAAAAAATCATCCAAATAATCCTGCCATTGCGCAGCCCATGTACCTGCGGGGGAATATTTATTTGGAACGTGGACAACAATTTGATGCTAACACAAAGCCCGAATATCAATACGAAATAAAAAGGGCCAAAGAATTATTTGAAACCATCTATGCCAGGTTCCCTAAGTCGGAAGGCGGGATCAATGCAAAAAATGCCAGCCTGCAAATAGAGCAGCCCACATTGAACCTCGAAACAGAGCAGGTGAATGTACCGATGCAACCCTTCCGTAGCCTGGTTAAATACAAAAATCTAAAAACGCTTTACCTACGGGTAATTAAAACCAGCAGGGCCGAGATAAAGAGCCTGGATAAGAATGATTATACAAAAACATGGAAAGCATATGCAGATCTTAAACCGCTAAAAAGCTGGAGCATAAACCTGCCCGACCCACAGGATTTTCAACTACACGCTACAGAAATAAAAATTGATGGCCTTGCAAGCGGAACTTATTTCATTCTTGCCGGTATTGACCCCAATTTTTCGCTTACCAAAAATATAATTGCAAAGCAATTGACCTATGTAAGCAATATCAGTTATATCAACAGTAATAAAAGCGATTATTATGTACTGCACAGGGATAATGGCCAGCCACTTGCCAATGCACAGGTACAGATCTGGGAATCGATATACAATTATAACAGCAATAAAAATGAAGAGATAAAAGCTGAAATATATACGGCTGATAAAAATGGTTTTTTCAAATTGAAAGAAAGTAAGGAATACCGCAATTTTTTAATGCAGGTTACACATGGTGGCGATGAACTCTTCCTGGATGAAAACAACTCCATATACAATTATAATTATGACAGCTATAATCCTCAAGCAGTAAAACATAGTTTCCTGTTCACCGACAGGTCGATTTATCGCCCCGGGCAAACGGTTTATTTTAAAGGCATCGTTATTTCAAAGGAGAAAGAAGTTTCAAAAAGCGTGGTAGTAACTAATTTCAAAACCGTAGTACAATTAAAAGATCCCAATGGCCAAAAGTCTGCAGAATTAGCTGTTACAACCAATGAGTTTGGCAGTTACAATGGTACTTTCCGCTTACCTGAAGGAGTTTTGAACGGCAACTTCATGATCTATGATACCACAACAAAAACTTACAGCAGTTTTAATGTGGAAGAATATAAGCGTCCGAAATTTTTAACAGAGATACAAAAACCAAAGGGCGCTTATAAGATCAACGATAGCATTACGATCACCGGCACTGCTAATGCCTATGCCGGCAATAATATTGATGGTGCTAAAGTGAGTTACCGTGTGGTTCGTAAAGTTCGTTATCCTATCTGGTGGCCTGTCCCGATGTCATCGGGAGAACGGGGTTATAAAAGCTACCCGCCGGGCAGGAATGAAGAAACGGAGATCACCAATGGCATCACCACAACAGATGCAAACGGAGAATTTAAAATAAAATTTAAAGCAATACCTGATGAAACTGTAGATAAAAAAGATCAACCTACATTTTATTATGAAGTGAGTGCAGATGTTACCGACATCAACGGCGAAACCAGAAGCGGCAACACTTCGGTGGCTGTTGCTTACCAGGCATTGAAGCTTGAAATCATTATACCTGAAACTGTACCGGCAGACAGTATAAAAAATATTAAGATCAGGAGCACCAACGTGAATGATATTTTTGAGAAGGCGACAGTGAATCTTACGATGTACAAACTCATCTCCCCAACAAAAATATACAGGGAGCGTTACTGGGAAATGCCCGACCAGTTCACCATGAGTAAAACTGAATACGAGGCTTTATTCCCTTATGATATTTATAAGGATGAAGATGTAAAAAGCAAATGGGCTTTAGGTGAAAAGGTTTTGGATAAGACCGACAGCACGAAGGAAAATGGCCAATATTCAATTCCCAATATTCAATTTTCAAGTGGCTGGTACAAGATCATTGTCACTACAAAAGATAAATATGGTGAATTAGTAAAAGCTGAAAAATATGTGAGAATCCTGAGCGAAGTCGAAGGAGCTGTGGCGAAGGGATCGAGCGCAGTCGAGAGCCCGGTTACAGTGAACGTTATCAAAGGAAATGCAGAACCAGGCGAACAAATCACCTATAAGATTTCTACCGGCTTTGATAAGGTTTGGCTCATTCATTCCTTAAGCAGGATGGACAGGCCTGGTACTATGGAACAATATGAACTGACTGCTACAAAATCATTTGTGCAAACTGTAACTGAAGCCGACCGTGGCGGCATGGCCATGAGCTATGCATTTGTAAAGCATAACCGGGTTTATAAAGGCAATGAAAGCTTCAGCATTCCCTGGAGCAATAAAGACCTCAACATAAGTTATGAAACCTTCCGGGATAAATTACTGCCCGGTGCCCAGGAAAAATGGAAAGTAAAAATAACCGGCAGCAAGGGAGAAAAAATTGCAACCGAAATGTTGGCCGGGATGTATGATGCGAGTCTTGATCAGTTTAAACCGCATAGCTGGAGCAGGTTTAATATCTGGCCGCGATTATCTAATGCCATTAACTGGAATGAAAAAGGATTTACAAAAATTAATTCGGATGAGTATAATAAAAGAGAAATTGCATATTTGACAGGAATTAATAAATCTTACGACAGGTTATTGAATACTTATTCTTATGGTGGAAGATATTATAGAAGAGATGGAGCAATGGTGGAAACAATGGCTGTTGGAAATGCAGCAGCTCAAAAATCAGTATCACCTCCGCCGCCATCTCCTAGTGCATATGACCCCTTCGAAAAAGACATGACAGTTACAACTGACACTATTTCATTTAATATGAAAACTAGTAAGCGGGCTCAAGAAGGAAGTGGGTCGGTTCAAATCCGCAAAAACTTCAACGAAACAGCATTCTTTTTCCCCGAGCTGAGAACAGATGCAGCTGGCAATATTGAGTTCTCCTTTACCATGCCAGAAGCATTAACCCAATGGAAGCTGATGACATTGGCTCATACCAAAAATGCAGCAAGTGCTTACAGCGAAAAAACAATTGTAACACAAAAGCCATTGATGGTACAGCCTAATGCCCCAAGGTTTATGAGGGAGGGAGATAATATGGAGTTCACTGCAAAAATTGTGAATCTTAATGATAAAGAAATAACCGGCGTTGCTACATTGGAACTACTGGATGCAGCCACCAACAAGGCTGTTGACGGCTGGTTTAAGAATGTATTTCCAAACCAGTATTTTACTGTGGCTGCAGGCCAGAGCCAGGCGGTAAAATTCCCGATGGAAATTCCTTTCAATTTTAACTCCGCTATGACCTATAGGATAGTTGCTAAAGCAGCCGAGCATTCAGATGGTGAAGAAATGGCGATCCCTGTTTTAACTAACCGAATGCTGGTAACAGAAACGATGCCCATAAATCTCCGTGGCGTAAACAGCAAGCAATTCAAATTCGAAAAGCTGCTCAACTCCCTTCCCTCCGGGGAGGGTTGGGGTGGGGCGCACCATGCCCTCACTGTTGAATACACAACCAACCCTGCATGGTATGCAGTGCAGGCCCTGCCCTATTTAATGGATTATCCATACGAGTGTGCAGAACAAACTTTTAATAAATTTTATGCAAACACATTAGCCTCACATATCAGCAGGTCGATGCCAAGGATCAAAGCTGTATTTGAAAAATGGAAGACACTGGATACTTCTGCATTGCTTTCTAACCTGCAAAAAAATGAAGAATTAAAATCAGCTTTGCTGCAGGAAACTCCATGGGTACTGGAAGCACAGAATGAAAATCAGCAAAAGAAAAATATTGCACTGCTGTTTGATATGGTTCGCTTAAGCACTGAGGCTGCCAAAAACGTGGCACAGCTTAAAGAAATGCAGAGCAGCAACGGTGGATTTGTATGGTTCAAAGGTGGGCCCGATGACAGGTATATCACTCAATATATCGTAACAGGCATTGGTCATTTAAGAAAACTGAATGCACTTAGCGGCGATTATTATCAATCCGTAAAACCGATCGTTGATAAAGCCATCATCTATCTTGATAAAAAAATAAAAGAAGATTACGATAACCTGATAAAGAACAAGATCAAATTAACCAACAACAATTTAAGCGATCTGCAGGTGCAATATTTATACATGCGGAGTTTCTTTACCGAGTATAAAATTGCTGTGGCTTCACAAACGGCTTACAATTATTATACAGGCCAGGCTAAAAAATTCTGGCTTAGCGACAGTAAATATATGCAGGCTATGATAGCACTGGCATTGCACCGCAGCAATGATCCGGTAACGGCAAAAGCCATCATCCGTTCTTTAAAAGAAAATGCCATCATTAAAGAAGAGCTTGGCATGTATTGGAAAGAATGGACAACCGGCGGTTACTACTGGCAGCAGGCACCTATTGAAAGCCAGGCGATGATGATAGAAGCATTTACAGATATTGATAAGAATATCGCTACCATTGATGATCTTAAAACATGGCTGCTCAAACAAAAACAAACACAGAACTGGAGAACCACCAAAGCCACGGCTGAAGCTTGCTACGCTTTGTTACTAAGCCCCCCCGCCCCCCAAGGGGGGAACAATGCAGGCAGTTGGCTGAATGAAGAACGAAAAGTAACAATAAGATTGGGTGATTTAGAAATAAATAGTCTTCATTTAGCAGACTCCAAAAATCCCCCCTTGGGAGCCAGTCCCGATTCATCGGGAGGTGGGGGGGCTGAAGCAGGTACCGGTTATTTTAAAAAGAAAATTGAGGGAGATAAAGTGAATGCAAACATGGGCAATATATCAGTCACTATCAACTCATCAGACTCCAAAAATTCCCCCTTGGGAGCCAGTCCCGATTCATCGGGAGGTGGGGGGGCCTGGGGTGCAGTTTACTGGCAATATTTTGAAGACCTTGACAAAATAACTTCAGCAGAAACTCCATTAAAGTTGGTCAAGAAATTATACATTGAAAAGAATTCCGACAAAGGCCCGG
>JBKJMZ010000104.1:0-28326 GCA_046596255.1 Ferruginibacter sp.
ATAGGATTACCCATTTAGATCGCATTGGCAATATAGCTGTAAGGTTTGTTTATCATAAATCGATCTATCAGCTTGTGCCAAATGCTAGTTAAAAAATTTCTTCTGTTAAATCGAAAAAAGAACTCATCCAAATATCCGTTAATAAATCTAGCGGAACAATGATGATGAATTCCTCTCAACCAACCTTTCAAATTCATGATTACTGCATGTAGGCCAGGGAACCCTTTACCGCCATTAGAGGGCTTTTGCTTTATCTCGAACTCACTCTCCAACGGCCAGTAACCACGCCACCCGTCGGTAAAAACCCGGGCATTATCACTATCAATATACTTTTCAAAAAAAGGTTTAAAGCTTTCAGCACTTGCCTGGTCTATCGTTTGTGCATAAGCCCTGCCTATCTGATTATCTTTTACTTTCTCAACCGCTATCACTACCAATTTCTTTTCCCCCTTGGTTCGACCTCGCTTATTTTTTTCAGGGCCGCCTATCAATAACTCATCCACTTCTACCTTAGTATCCAGCAAATGTTTACCACTACTTTTCATAGCTTCCTGAGTTTTTCGTTTAAATAACCATGAGGATTTCTGATTAATTGAATATTCCCTGGCTAACTCCGTTGTTGACATACCTTTTTTCTTCACCGCTAGCCGGAAAGACATGCCAAAAGCCTTTAACAGCGGGATCTTCAGCTTATGAAACATTGTATGTGCTGTAACAGATTCATCATAGCCACAGCTCTGGCAACGTAGATGAAACCGAGTTCTCCCTTTATAACTTTTATTACAACCGCACTTTTTACATTGATAACCCTCCCGCCACTTTAAATCAAAAAGATATTGTTTACAATCATCTTCATTTTGAAAGAACTTGTTGAATTGTTGAATTGATACTCCTTGAAACATACTAATATATTTAGCTACTAAATTACTAAATAATTTGGTATTAATCTATTTCTTATCTTTATTTTGCGTTCTAAATGGTTAATCCTATTATTCTAATTATTGTGTTTTTGAATTTGTTGCCAATTTTGGCGCAAGTGTTCCCTGTTGTAATTATTAAAATTCAACATAAAGTTTATGGGGTCACTTGATGCCTTGCTAACTCAATCGGTTTGCATCCGGGGTTAATAAACTGAAATAGTTTTATTGTATTATACACTTGGTTAGTAGCTGCCATGCCCGGATAGAATCCGGGCAGAATTAAAAGTCACAAGTGATCCCGTAATCCTTTCGGGCTGCAATTGGAACATATTTTTGGGGAACACTTGCGCCAGTGAGATAGCTGCTATGCCCGGATAGAATCCGGCCGGAATTAAAAGTCACAAGTGATCCCGTAATCCTTTCGGGCTGCAATTGGAAAATATTTTTAGGGAACACTTACGCCAGTGAGGATGGAGTATCTGTGCTAAATTTTAAAAGTCTACAATGGCACATACCTGCCTGTCGGTAGGCAAGTACGCCAACACACAAAGCATGGCTGCATATCTGCGCCAGTATAGAGAAATTTTGAACAAGGTCGGGTTATTCAGGTGTCGCAAAATGCGATACCACAATAAAAATTATATTTGTAAATCCTTATAAATTAAACATGGCAAAATCGGTAAAAAAAATAACTATAGTAGATGAAATCATAGTTAATAAAATTTACTACATCCGAAAGCAAAAGATTATGCTTGATAGAGACCTGGCAGAATTATACGGAGTAGATGCCAGAAGATTACGGGAGCAGGTAAAAAGAAATATTGACAGGTTCCCTGCAAATTTTATGTTCCGGTTAACGGCCAAAGAAGTTGATGCTATGGTGTAGCAAAATGCGATACCATCGAAACAGCAGTTGGGTGGCTTTTTGCCTTATGCTTTTACAGAGCATGGTGTATTGATGTTAGCAGCTGTATTGAAGAGTAAACAGGCACTAGATGCAAGCATCAGCGTAATAGAGATATTTGTTAAGATGAGAGAAATGTTATCAACGAATAAAGATATTTTATTGCAGATGCAAAAAGTAGAGAAGAAATTAACTGCACATGATGAAGACATAAGATTAATTTTTGAGGCATTGAAACAGTTATTAAATCCACCGCAAGAACCAAGAAAAAGGATAGGTTTTAAACCTGACAATTAAATGAGTTTTCTTCGCTGCCGATTGCGGAGTAGCTTCTGTTTTAAAGGGCATCCAGCAGTTGTTTAAGTGGGATGGATTTTAGCTTTCCTTTTTCAATCTGCCGTACTTCCTTCATACCTTTTTCAATACCTGCCAATACTTTACCGGCAGCGGCATTCCCTTTTTTGGCGCTATTTTGCTTCAGTTTATCAGTAAGTTTTTCCCATTCGGCAATTGGCGCAAAAACGCCAATGGGTTTTCCTGTAACATCAAATGTGTATTGAAAAGACATTGTAATTATGTTTGTACAAAAGTAGATAAATAATTTATGATTTTTCTCTTTTCTATATCCTGTATTGTTATGCACTCACACAAAATAGCAGGCAGGTCTTTGCCAAATTGGTCCGTTTGTGCTTCTGTCTATCCCCTGCTAAATTCCTTTATACTTATTATTTTTTTGCCCCCGTCTGGTCTTTGACCAACGGGCAGCTTACTTCATAAATAAAAAATAAAAAGTATTTCAATTTAAATCGCCGTTGGTGGGGAGACCAGACGGGGGCGATTCAAAGCGACTCCTTGTGATTCAATCTACCCCCTGCTCACCTCCTTTATACTTATTATTTTGTTTCGCCGGTTAAGGATCAGCTGCAATTTTAATTCGGGAATCTGTTTCAACCGGTCCTGGGCAATAATGCGGTAACTGTAATTCATAGTTACTAAAACCTCTGTTCCGGTTTTATATGGGCGCCATTGTATAGATCGGATGTCATGCTTTTGTTCATCGGATGTTACCCAGTAGCTTTTAATAAGGTTGATTATAGAATCCTTTGTCGGGTTTTCAATCTTATAAAACAGTCTGCATTTGTTTAAATAAGTGTTGTACCATTCTTCTATTTTTCGTTGCTCAGAAAGCATAAAATAATTTTTGATATACTCGTAGTTTTTATCAGAATCGGGTAGATCTATAAAAACAGCCCGCAGGGCCCCGTGGGCCGGCATAGTTTCTTTTTGTCCGCCCGCAGTGCCCTGTGGGCAGGATGTGTACAGATGCCTGTTACAACTATGTAAAGAGACTAAAATGCATATACACCCGAAAGCAGTAACAATTTTTTTCATCTGCGTAAAGTTATCGGAAAATAATCTTTTGCCTTCGGCATATCCTCCACCTTATGTGTTGTACCGCTGCCTCGTTTCGTGGCACACGATACGAGGCAGCGTTTATGAAAATGGTTCGTGAGGTGGATTTCACTTCCCGGGTATGCTTTCCCGATATGCATCTTGACAAGAGAGAGAGGTGTGTCCGGAATTAAGGTCGTGTAACAGTTACCCGTAAAAAAGTTGCAGGAATAGAGATGCTTCCACTATCATTACTTTTATTCTGGCTGCCAAACAGCTCTTCCAGCTCTTGCCGCAATTCTTCCGCCTTCCCATTTTTTTCAGCGGCTTCAAACGCATTCATCGTTGGCCCATAAAAGGTTTTAAACCGGTTCACAAATTCTGCTACAGTAATGGGAGCCCTGAATGTAAAGGTATCCCGGGCAAAAGAAATATTTTCTGCCGGCACCCCGGCATTGGTAAAACGCTCCGTAACATTAGCTTCAATACCCCACAACATCGGGCTGATAAATCCTTCCGGCGGGGGCGGTGTATATGCAGAACAGATCTTTAATATCTGTGCTACCAGGGTAGGGTCGCCGGGTATCCAGTTACCCATAATGATCCTGCCACCTGGTTTTGTTACCCGAACCATTTCTTTAGCAACATCCATGGGTCGGGGTGCAAACATGGCACCAAAGATGCTTACCACCACATCGAATGATCCATCTTGTAATGCATTCAGATCAGTTGCATCACCTTCCTGGAAATTACAATTGGTTAGCCCTTCAGCCTGTGCACGTTTTGTACCGGCATCTACCAGGTTCGCCGCAATATCCACCCCGGTTACAGTAGCGCCCAGCCTGGCTTCGGGGATGGCTGTTGTACCATCACCACAACCCAGGTCCAGTACATGCATCCCCTGCGTAATATTCAGACTGGCTACAAGCGCTTCGCCACTTTCACGCATGGTTTCAGCAATTTTTGTAAAGTCCCCTTTTTCCCATAATGCTTTATTTGGATTCATATGCTTTGATTTTAGGAAAACAAGATAAACAATTTTTGCTGCTGTTGGTGAGCCATATTTGCTTTTGTATACAGCTTAATCCCGGGCAGAAAATGAGAGGCGTTAATTATTAATTTTTATTAATTCAGATTATATTAGTGTAATTGACGAAATTGGTCTTAAAATTTTCCACAGGTATAAAAAGTGTACTACATATATCAAATAAATTTGGTATGATAAAACATCACCTGGCCAAAATAACCCTTATGGCGCTTGTCGCAAGCTGCTTCATCCAGATCGGGGCACAGCTTTTTGCCATGTCTGTGGTAGCAAGTACTGTAGCCGAAGCTCCACCCCGTTCCTTTGCTATGTTGGAAGGAGAATATGGTTACAACAGTACTACATTTTGGGATATAGTTCCCACGATCACTTTCGTGCTGTTACTCATCGCCCTGGTTACAAACTGGAAGAACCAGCGCCGAAAACTTATACTCGTGGCTTTTATCATGTTCGTTGCTGCTGGGCTGCTGGCAGGTTTTTTCCTGGAGCCCGTTTTCGCCAACATGATCGAAAGGGGATATAGTGATCATGTAGATCCTGTTTTGCAAGCCCGGTCTGCGAGGTGGTTAATGCTTGATTGGATGGTGTGGGGCCTGGGATTGGCAACAGGATTGATCCTGCTACTTGCATTGGTATCTCCTCTGTAAAGGCAACGGCAAGGTCTATGCCAGGCAGTTCTCATTTCTCATAATCATAGCCAGTTTCAACAAACATCCCGTTCTTAACCACAAAACTGTTTTTGCCAACATGTAAGATCTCTCCCTCCTTTAACCCGGAAAGGTTGTACAGGTCACTCTCCATTAAATGCACAGAACCGTTTGTTTTTCTTGCCAGGTTCAGGTAATCAATTTGTACATTGAATTCTGTAGCACCACACACCACGATCCTAACCGGCTTTGTAAGATGTTGCCAAAGCACTTTATCTTTTATGGGTGCCCAGTTATCGGCAATCATAACCTGGAATTCAGTTGCGGGAAAATCTTTTTCTGACTTTAACAGGGCCTCGATATTATTCTCGGGGTTGTCGCCACCACCGCCTTTTAACATGGTTGTTTTTAGGAGACTTTCAACCTCCGCATAGCTATTGCAGCTCCTGGAATAAATGCCGCCGGTATTGCCTAATTTTTTGTCCTTATCAGGTTTATTATCACCATCGTTAAAAAACACAAAGTTCTTTGACAGGCTACCAACGGGACTTGCTTTTATCCACAACAATACCTGTGAGGTGTACTTGTACATACTGCCGGTTACATCACATACAATGGTAGCTTTTTCCCAACCTGTCCTGTCCAGAATTATTAAAATAGAAGAATCGGGAATTGGATTCGTTATGGTAACAATCCTCCTCGCTTTATCAACAACGGCAACTGTTTTTTTTGGGATCAACGCATCCAGTTCAAGCCACCTGGGGTAATAAATGCGGATAGAACCTGAACGTTTGAATTCTTTATACTCGTCTTTATTTATTAAGCCATCATCCAAAGCATCTTTCGGTTCACGGGTTATAAAAGAGTCAAGCGGCGACTTTTTTGGTAGATCCTGATCTGCTGATGCAATGCCACCCCTGCCAACCAGCACATACCAGCTTCCATTTACAAATTTTCGTGGCCTTTGAGCATATAATTTTTCAGGATCGGTGGTGGGGCTGTCTTTTTTCTTTGTAACTGTAGGTGGTTTTACAGCAGGGCCCGGTGAACCTGTTTTTACGATCTCCTCGAGTTTTACAACTTCCATTTTGGCGTTAGTTCCATTTTGCCTGGGCCTGAACTTTATGATCAAACCGTGAAACATCGTTATTGCTTTTTCCCTTTGGGCACCATCGGTTTGCTGAAAGAAATTTACCTGTGCCAATTGATCTTCTTTAATGAATGGGAAACGCTTTAAAAAAGAGGCTACCCTGCTTTTATTCAGCACCTGTAAAGATGCATTAATTGGATAGTCGGTGCATGCCACGTCAATAAAAATATCACCGGCAGTTTTTAAGCCTGCTGTGTCTCCGGAAACATTCAGGATATTAGCATAACCAAAAGGCATTTCTACAATCACCTGGCCAGGGTTATTTACTGCTGCGGCCAATGTATATTTTTCAATGAAAACCGTTTTTTGACAAATGCTTTTTGTTGAAACAGCGGGAATAAGAAAGAGGAATATATATTTATGAATACCCATAGTTCATAAGAAATTAATCTGGCGATTTAAGAAAGCGCAAGTTAATATTTTTATATAACTCCGCTGGCCGCTTTTGATATTACCTGATCAATAAAACTATTCTTTTTTCAGTATTTTGAAATGAATTTAATTTAAAACTGCATACCCAGGTATAAACCCCGTTGTCTTTATGCTTAGTCGCCCGACCCTGGTTCTAATTATTCGTCTGGTTATCTCCATCAGAAGGAAGCAGGTCATCTCTTGTAGTTTTAGCCTGGTTTAATCCCGGTGTTTGCTGGGCTGTATTTTTAACCGTATTCGTCATTCCGTTCTTTATAGGCAGATCCTTTTTAATATCCTTACTTGTTTGTGGCTCGTTGGCTTGGGCCTTATTATGTTTTTTCATACCGGGTTATTTATTGAATACACTCAAAAAATTATGCCAGAATAGAACCGAACCTAGATAACTACAGATATATACCGGGACTTTGTGGCAGATTGAAAAAAATGACCTGGGACTTATTTTAAGACGTTATGTAACCCCCGACATCCATGTAGCCTTCAAATTCCAGAACGATTGTTACATAGGCTATGTGCGGCTTTGGCAAGAATACAAGGGCGGAGGCAAATACGGGCCGCTGATTGCCGGAGGGGGAAGTTGCAACAGTTGCGGCAATAAGTTCTATTGCAACCTGGTAAAATAAATACAGCAGAATTTATTCACATTTTTTAACTGGCGCGCTTCGCTGTCAGCCAGTTAGGCATTCACGTATAAACCGCAGGTGTATTTACTAATTGAAGCCAGCTATTTTAAGATTATTTTTAAAAGAGCTTATTTCTAAATCCAAAATCTACACCAATGAAAACTTTACTTTTTTTTATTGTGATCGTAACTTTTCTTGTTTCCTGCTCACCGTCAGTAACTATGCACCAGGCGGCCAACAGTAATTACAAGGGAACAAGATCTGTAAGGTAAAAGCTACCTAAGGTTACCCGATTACGGCTAAAACCCCACTTCACCTTTTATGAACAGGAGTGTGGTTAATGCCAGTGTTATACCAAAAGAAATAAAAGCAGGCTCATATTCACTACCCTCCAACACAGAGAAAAGAAAAATAAAATGCAGGGCAATGAACCATATGAGAATAATGCTGCTCCAGCGGGCAAATTCATTTTTTATACCTGCAAAGTCTATTGCCAGGGTAAAACTGTAGAAGGCTGCAAAAATACCTCCCACGCCAAATATGACGATGAATGCTGCTGTGCTGTAAAATCTTGGGCTAAAAGCCGCAAGTACAATATCTATCAAACTTGTAAAAATAAAAGCAATGAAGATGATGGCTGCACAGGCAGGTAAAGCCAGTTTTTTATATAATTCATATAAGCTGTTTTTTCTTACCTAAATTTCACCGCTCCATTTCAACGATCTCTTATTCTTTTTGCTTTAATTTCTTCATCCCTGATCGCCACCGGGAAAAGTTGCTTCTATGTTAACCTTGGTAATATCTTATTATCTATAGAATCCGTTAAGGGTGCAGATACCTGTGCAGTTATTTTTTTTGTGCCCCAAAACATTAGAAATACCCGGAAGATATTAGAAAGGCCCATCATTTTTTTGTGAGCAGGATAGAACAATGTCCATAAAAAAGGGCCGGCTGAAAATTAATTTTCAGCCGGCCCGTATGCTAAAACAAAAACATTAATTAATCACGGTATGCCTGTACAAAAGCATTCAGGTCATTAATATAGAACTGAGTAGTGAATAGGTCATACAACTGGGAGAAATTTGCACGATCTACAATATTACGATATACCTGTTTACTCAATTGCAGGCGGTTAGTCTCACTGCTTACCAACATGATCATTTTTTTTGCCTGTGCCGTAGTAAAATAATAAGCCGAATTATTAAAGGTATTAGTCAGCGAGGTCATTTTCGCAAATGGCAGGAACTGGCTGTTAATGGATTCGTATAAAGTATTATAATCCGAATCTCCCATTGCAACACGGGGAGTAGTGGTTCCGGTGCCGGACTGGCCTCCGCTAACAAAAGCTTCTAATTCGGACTTGCTCGCCTGTGAATACAGCAGGTCTCTTATGGTATAGAAGTTTGAAGGGTCAACAACTGCCCTGTATGATGCTTTTGCTAATTGCAGCCTGTAAGCTTCATTGGTAACCAACTGGATCAGCCGCCCTGCCTGGTAAGCCGTAAAATAATTGGCGGTATTGGTGAAAGCACTGTTTATGGAGTTAACCTGCGTAGTTACAGGGTATTGACCATTAATAGTACTATATAAATTGTTGAAGGCTACTTCACCCATGCCCATACTTGTGTTAGGATTTGTGTTGGGATTGGGAACAACGGTTCCATCCTCTTCATAATAAAATACATAATCATCCAATTCATCTTTCCTTGCCTGTGTTGTTAATATTGCTGATACCTGGTTATAGTTAGTAGGATCAACAACTGTACGATAAGCTAATTTGGCAAGCGAAAGCCTTTCGGGTTCTGTACGAATCTGCTGCAGAAGCTGCAGGATCTGCCTTGATGTGAAATAATTATTGGAAGTGCTGAAAATATTTGTAAGGAATGTATACCTGGCTTGTGTAGTAGTCTGGGTCCTTAGGTTCCTTGTCAATGCATTATAGTTAACATCCGACATTGCTGTACGGCTGATGGTTCCGCCTGTTACTCCTGCACCTTTCCGCGTTTCTATCAATTCCAGGCTGCCGTTTGCATTTACATTGATGGTCATATCATAATTGCGCCTGAGATTAAATTCTGTAGTTAAGTTATTCCGGTTGTTGTTATTGTTGTTATTATTATTATTATTATTATTGATCCTTGTAAGGGTTAATGTATGTATACCGACATCCAGGTTATTTATTGCCACACTGGATTTGTTAGTGGTAGCATAAGTTAAGTTATAGGTACTTCCATCTATTTCAACCTGTACATTTTTATTCCCAAACAGGTGAATATTTACCATATTTGTTCTTTGTACCCGTTGCTGGGCAGATAAACTACAAATACTAAACAAACTCAATAGGATGATTGAAAACTTTTTCATTGTAAGATTTTTTATTTACTAAATAGTGTTTTTCATAGCTTCACAATAGCACAGTGCTGAACAAGTATTCCTTAAAACACTTATTTGTGACCTGTTATAGATAGTGAGAATACCATGCCAAAAATAAGGCGGTGCTCCAATCGGCAGGCTTATTGTGCTTAGGTCATAAGTCGTAGAACGCTTTCCACACAAATCAATAACTTTAAATCTTATTTAAGATAATATTTACCAGTTTATTAATGATAAAAAAACGGCTTTACATATTTATTTTCGGTATCGTTTTCTTATTGGTAAACATTCCAATTCGTGCACAGCAACCAGTACCCGACGGGCAGGACACTTTCTTTTTAGCTAAAAAAAAGGGTATTTTGGGCAGGGTAGGGAAAAGCCTTTCCAGAACACCGCCCGAAGATGCTCCAAAGAAAATCGCCAATCCATTTTTAGAATACAGGGGAATGATCATCAGGAATATTGAGACCATAAGGCTGGGGTTTGAGCAGGATATTGATGATATCACCCGCATTAAAGATAATTTGGGCATCAGGATAGCTAAAGTATTTCATAGGAACACGTCGGATAAAGTGATCAAGAACAACCTCTTTTTTAAACCGGGCAGCATAGTATTTCCTTACCTGTTGGCAGATAATGAAAGGTATTTGCGTGACCTGGTATATATCAAAGATGCCCGTATTTTAATTGAACCGGTTAGTGGCAGCGGTGATTCGGTTGATGTGATCGTTTTGACCAAGGATGTATTTTCAATCGGGGGCAGGCTTTCTATAAGCAGTACAGACAGGGGGAGGGTAGAGCTGAGGGAAGAAAATTTTTGGGGAACCGGCAATCGTTTACAGGTAAGCAGTTATTATGAGCGTATACGGTCGCCAAAAATAGGTGTAGGGGGAGAGATCATCAGGCGTAATATTGGCGGCTCTTTTATTGACTGGGTATCGGGTTACCAGGATCATAAATATGCTTTCAGCAGTGGACGCCCGCAGGAGACTGTTATCTACACCCGCCTGGAAAAGCCACTGGTTACGCCATACATTCCTTCAACAGGTGCATTGGAATGGAGCTACCAGCGAACCCGCAATGTGTTTGACACAGATTCTCTTTACTCCGCCGATCTTCAATATGCTTATTATAATATTGATGGTTGGTTTGGATATAGCTTAGACAGTAAGCGTTCGCTATATGCCAATAAAGAAATAAAAGTACATCGCTTCATTGCTATCCGTGCCTTTAAACAACATTTTATCACCGTGCCGGAAATATATAAAACAGTATTTGATTACCGCTTCTCAGATATCACCGGCACCCTGGCGTCCCTGTATTTCTTCAGGCAAACTTTTTATAAGTCTAATTTCATTTATGGCTTTGGCCGCAGCGAGGATATACCTGAGGGATTCAGCGCAACTGCTACTGCAGGTTTTGTGAATAAGCAAAATATAAGAAGGCCTTACTCGGGCCTGGATTTTACACTGAGCAATTTTAAAAGACGGGGTTTTTATAGTAGCTATACATTAAGACTTGGAGGCTATTATTATAAACAGCGTTTTGAGGACGTTGATTTTTTATTCAATGTAGAACATTTTTCCAGGCTGCGTAAACTCAACAGTAACTGGTACCACCGCCTGTTCTTAAATTCAGGATTTACCGCACAGGCCAATCCTGTTTTAAATACACCGCTGTTTATAAGGAGCATTTATGGCCTTCCTTATTTCAGCGATGGTAGCCTTGCATCAGACCTGCGGGCAACCGTAAAGGCAGAAACTGTTTTTTACAACACTACAAAAATATTAGGCTTCCGGTTTGCGCCATTTGCTTTTACGGATTTTATATTGGTGAAGCCGGTTAAACAGGGGTTGAATAAGAGCGATATCTTTACAGCCATTGGTGGAGGTATTCGCACCCGTAATGAGAACCTGGTGTTTGGTACCATTGAAATGAGGGCCTTTTATTTTCCAAGAACCAATGGTAATATGTCGCCCTGGAAAATTGAAGTGAGTAGTAATATCCGGTTCCGCTACCGCAGCAGCTTTATAAGCCGTCCCGATTTTATCGTAGCCAACTGATCCAAATAAAAAGCCATTCACAGGTTAAGGCGAATGGCGTATATAAATTCTAAAATAAAGTCTACATCAGGTCAAGTGCCATTGCCAGAAAAGTGAAATTAAAAGGTAACATCATAGATACCCATGATCCATACGGTGAAAAAAGAATGATAAAAAATAAAGCAACAGAGATCAGAAATAATATCCAGTAAAGACCCGTCCTTTTTTTGGTTGTTTCCATTTTTAATAATTTTGGCAAATATAAGGTAGAACTTTTTATATGCTGCATTTTACAGATTGTATGTTAATTTTTTCTGTAAAGTGGTATATTGCCGTTTCTTAACCCTTTTGGATGATTTTACATTTTTATTTAAGGTATTCTACCAAATTTGGGCAAAGCCTTTTTGTTACCGGTAATACTGTTTTATTGGGTAATGATGATGTTTCCCGGCCCTTTGCCCTTACTTATTTAAATGAACAGTTGTGGCATGGTACCATCGAGATCACAGTTGAAGAAATGGGGGAGCCGCTTTGTTATAAATATATTTTAGAAGATGAGAACGGTGAGCGTACACCCGAATATGGCAATGACCGTATCATTGCGTTAGATAAGATCAAGGCTTCCAAAATTGTACTTACAGATGAATGGAATTACGCAGGTGCTTTTGAGAATGCTTTTTTTACTGCACCATTTGCCGATACCTTATTAAAAAGAAAGTCAACTGTTAATAGATCAGCCAGTAAAATCCCTGCCACGGTTACCCACGAGCTGAGGGTAAAGGCCCCGGTATTGCAGGAAAATGAAGTGATCTGTATCAGCGGTTCATCAGCAGCCTTGCATGACTGGGATAAACAAAATGTTTTATTGCTAACCAAAAGTGATCACTGGTGGGTCATCCAGCTCGATCTAAGCAAAGTATCCTTTCCCGTTGGATATAAGTATGGTATTTACAACAGTGATACCCAAAAATTCAGCAGGTTCGAGGATGGGAATAACAGGATCATTTTAAATGAGGATGGCAAAGATGCATTTACTATTATTCACGATGGATTTGCAAAGCTCAACAATGTAAACTGGAAGGGAGCAGGCGTTGCTGTTCCTGTTTTTAGCCTGCGCACCAAAAAAAGTTTTGGCACCGGCGAATTCAATGACCTCAAATTACTTGTTGACTGGGCAAAAAAGACTGGTCTTAAAATGATACAGTTACTGCCGGTGAATGATACCACTGCAACTTATAGCTGGAAAGATTCATATCCTTATTCCGCCATCTCGGCATTTGCACTTCATCCCCTGTTATTGAACCTGGAAACAGTTGCAGGTACTGCGCATGCTGACGTGGTTACAAAACTTTCCACCAGTAAAAAACAATTGAATAAACTGGCAGAACTTGATTATGAGGAAGTGATGAAGATAAAGATCGCAGCCATCAGGGAGCTGTATAAATTGCAGAAAGAGATCTTTAAGGATAACCTGCAATACATTACCTTTTTTGAACTGAACAGGCACTGGCTGGAACCTTATGCTGCATTCTCTTACTTAAGGGATAAATATAAGACCGCCGATTTTAATGTGTGGAAGACCCATGCTGTGTATAATGAAAGTGAAATGCAGAAGCTGGTGAGCCCCCTGCAAAAACAATATGATGAAATTGCCTTCCATTATTTTACGCAACATCATTTACACCTGCAATTAAAAGCGGCTACGGAGTATGCACACCGGAATGGCGTGGTCATCAAAGGTGATATACCCATCGGCATCTGCCGCAACAGTGTTGATGCCTGGATAGAACCCGGCCTCTACCATATGAATGAGCAGGCCGGAGCCCCGCCCGATGCATTTACTGCAAAGGGACAAAACTGGAGTTTTCCAACATACAATTGGGAAGCTATGCAGCATGATAATTTTACCTGGTGGCGTAAAAGATTTGAGCAGATGAGTAATTATTTCGATGCTTTCCGTATCGATCATATACTTGGGTTCTTCCGTATCTGGAGCATCCCTTCTCACGCGGTGGAAGGTATACTGGGCAGGTTCATGCCGGCGATCCCGGTTTCCATCAATGAATTATTTGCAAAGAATATCAGTTTCGAAAAATACCGGTATACCGAACCTTATGTAAATGACTCAATTCTCATTGAGCTTTTTGGAACTAAAAAAGAAGCGGTTAAGAAAGCTTTTTTTAACGGGTATAAACTCAAAGAAAAATTTAATACACAGCGCAAGGTTGAAGCGCATTTTAAAACCGACCCGGGTTTTGATAACAAGGTTAAGCAGGGTTTGTATGACCTCATTACCAATGTGATATTTTTTGAAGTGGAGAATTCTAATGGCCAGGAATTTCATTTCCGCATTTCCATGCAGGATACTTCATCCTTCAAGAACCTGGATAAGCATTCGCAAAAAGAATTAGCTGCTATCTATATCGATTATTTTTATCACCGCCAGGATGAGCTCTGGAAAAAAGAGGCGATGAAAAAATTACCGGGCCTTAAAAGCAATACCAATATGTTGGTTTGCGGTGAGGACCTTGGGATGGTGCCGCATTGCGTGCCCGAAGTGATGGAGCAGTTGGGTATCCTGAGCCTGGAGATACAAAGGATGCCTAAGAAAACCGGCATTGAATTCTTTCATCCCAATGAAGCGCCCTATTTAAGCGTGGTATCGCCATCTACACATGATATGAGTACCATCAGGGCATGGTGGGAGGAAGACAAATTCAGGACAAAACATTTTTATACCCATTTGATGGGACAAAGCGGCGAGCCACCTGTGTATTGTGAGCCCTGGATCAATAAGGAGATCGTTTTGCAACACCTGTATTCACCAGCAATGTGGAGTATTTTTCAATTGCAGGACCTGATGGGCATGAATGCCGATATCCGTCGTGAAGATCCGAATGAAGAAAGGATTAATAATCCTGCAGAAGCCGAACATTACTGGAATTACAGGATGCATATCAATATGGAAGATCTTTTAAAAGAGCATGATTTTACAAAAGAGCTGAGAACTTATATTGAGGAAAGTGGAAGGTGATTTTTTCCTGTCATGTCGACGATAGGAGACATCTAAAATGTTGCTGTCCTGCTGCGGCATGCAATACCTGCCATGCTGAGGTACGAAGCCTGCCTACCGGACAGGCAGGCATCTCTCTTTAATTAGAAAGATGATTTTATTTCTAAAGACTGTCAGGGTGAGCTTGTCGAACCCGTTATAATTTAATGAAACAGGCCTTGAACTCCATCGGGTCGCTCTTTCGCCTTAACAAAATAATCAAATATTGAAACTTAAATACAAAACATACAACCTTCCCTTTCATCATCCATTCACCATTTCCAAAGGAACCAAAACTCACCAGCCCACATTGATTGTTGAGCTGGATTTTATGGGCATCAAAGGTTATGGCGAAGCGCCTGCCATTAGTTATTACAATATCACCGTTGAAAAAATGGTAGAGGACCTGGAACGAAAAAAAATATTTGTCGAAAAATTTGCTTTCTCTGATCCCGAAAGATATTGGCACTACCTGCATCATTTATATCCTGCAAATCCCTTCCTGGTATGTGCGCTGGATATGGCAGGCTGGGATATTTATGGCAAACTTAAAAGAAAGCAACTGCATCAATTATGGGAGCTGGATACAACAACCGCACCTATCACTGATTTTACAATCGGCATCGACAGCATTGCAAACATGGTTGCCAAAATGAAAGCAAAACCATGGCCGGTATATAAAATTAAAGTTGGGGTAGATAGCGATGTTGAAATGGTTACTGAATTGCGCAGGCATACCGATGCTGTTTTTCGCGTTGATGCCAATGCTGGCTGGACGCTGGAACAGGCCTTGCAAAAAATACCGCTGTTAAAAGAACTTGGTGTTGAGTTTGTAGAACAGCCCCTGGCAAAAGATGATTGGGATGGCATGAAAATATTATTTGAAAGATCGGCTTTGCCATTGATCGCAGATGAAAGCTGTGTTTTTGAGAATGATGTTGATAAATGTGCGGGTCATTTTCATGGTATCAATATTAAGCTTACCAAATGCAGCGGTATAACACCTGCAAGACGCATGATCAGCAAAGCAAAAGAATTGGGGTTGAAAGTGATGGTTGGTTGTATGAATGAAAGTTCAGTAGGTACAGCGGCGATCGCACAATTAGCGCCAATGCTCGATCATGTGGATATGGATGGGCCATTATTGCTGGCAGAAGATACCGGGGAAGGTATCACCTTCAACAATGGACAAATTGTGTTTAATGAATTGCCGGGATTAGGTGTTAAAGTTCAATCATTTTAAATTTTATTTGGTAAAACAAATCTGCAGCCCTTACTTTGCATAAATCAATGAAACAAATAATAAATATACATCATCATCATACGCTACCGCCAGGTAAGTTATGTTGATATGTATGTGTGAAGCATATTTTCAAAGGGCTTACTGAAAAGTAAGCCCTTTTCTATTGCACTAAACTCAAATAAATACAGATGTTAAAGATCGCTATTCAAAAGTCGGGGAGATTGTACGAAGAGTCCATTAAACTTCTAAAGGAATGTGGTATCCAGTTAAACAACGGGCATAATAAGTTAAAAACTGTTGCTGAGAATTTTCCGGTAGAAGTATATTTTTTACGGGACGATGATATACCGCAGTATGTATTTGATGGAGTAGCCGATATTGGTATTGTGGGAGAAAATGTTTTGATGGAAAAAGCTAAGGATATTGACCTGATGTACCGGCTTGGGTTTGGTAAATGCCGGTTAAGCATTGCGGTACCTAAAAACGGGAATTACCGCTCCGTTTCAGACCTGCAGAAATTGAAAATAGCAACCTCTTACCCTGTGCTGTTGCAGCAATGGCTCACTCAAAAAAATATAGTTGCAGAGATACACGAGATCAGTGGCTCGGTTGAGATTGCACCGGGTATTGGTTTGGCAGATGCTATTTGCGACCTGGTGAGCAGTGGCAGTACCCTCTTCAGCAATGGATTAAAGGAAGTGGAGATCATACTGAGATCAGAAGCTGTATTGGCTGCAAATAAAAACCTCGGTGAAGCAAATACAGTTATACTGGAAAAATTATTGTTACGCATCAATTCCGTTAAAGAGGCAAAAAATAATAAGTACATCATGCTTAATGCGCCAAACAGCCAGCTTCAAAATATTTTTTCTTTATTACCCGGGATGAAAAGTCCTACGGTTGTACCACTGGCAGAACCGGGATGGAGCAGTGTTCAGAGTGTGGTGAATGAAAATGATTTTTGGGAAGTGATAGAAAAATTAAAACAGTATGACGCACAAGGGATACTCGTATTGCCTATTGAAAAAATGATCGTATAGAACCCCTCCGCTCCGCCGCGGCGGAGACCGGAACATTTATTTGCAGGAGCTTATTTTTTTGGCATAGCTCCTTAGAAGCTAAATATTTTATTATGAAAAGGTATATAGATCCTGAAAAAAATACATGGCAGCAAATTTTGCAGCGGCCTGCTTTTGATCACAATCAATTGGAATCTACAGTGTCAGTTGTTTTGAATGATGTGAAGCTAAATGGCGATGCTGCTGTTAAAAAATATACTGCACAATTTGACGGCGTGGAATTACAGGAACTTGTTGTAACACAAAAAGAAATTGCCAAAGCCGCTCTGCTTGTTAGTAACGATTTAAAAGCAGCTGTTGAACTGGCTAAGAAAAACATCACCACCTTTCATAATTCACAAAAGGAGGCAATAAAAGCAGTTGAAACAACTACTGGAGTTTTGTGTTGGCGTAAATCTATAGCTATTGAAAAAGTTGGTCTCTATATTCCCGGAGGTACTGCTCCCTTGTTCTCTACTTTGCTAATGCTTGGTATTCCTGCTGTACTGGCCGGATGTAAAGAGATCATCGTATGTACACCTCCGGATAAAGATGGAAAGGTAGCCCCGGTCATTTTATATGTTGCTGCTTTACTCGGTATACCAAAAATTTATAAAGTTGGAGGCGTACAGGCGATCGCGGCTATGGCTTATGGTACCCAAACAATTCCAAAGGTCAATAAAATATTTGGCCCCGGTAACCAATATGTCACCTGCGCTAAACAGTTGATCAATACTGCAGGTATTGCCATTGATATGCCTGCCGGCCCCAGTGAACTTGCTGTGTATGCAGATGAGACTTGTAACGCATCTTTTGTTGCTGCTGATCTTTTAAGCCAGGCCGAGCATGGCATTGATAGCCAGGTGATACTGGTTGCTTCATCACTTTCAATAATTGAGGCTGTACAGTATGAGATTGAAAAGCAGCTCAGTTTCTTACCAAGAGCAGTGATAGCAGCACAGGCAATGGAGAACAGTATTGCAATTGTAATGGAAAATATACCACCCGCTTTTCAATTGCTGAATGAATATGCCCCGGAGCACTTGATCATTGCATCTGATGATGCAGCAGATCTGGGTGGCTTGGTCATAAATGCTGGTAGTGTATTTCTCGGGCATTATTCACCGGAGAGTGCCGGGGATTATGCCTCTGGTACCAATCATACACTGCCTACTAATGGTTATGCAAAAGCATATAGTGGCATATCGATCGATAGTTTTGTTAAGAAAATAACTTTCCAACAGATCAGCAAAGTAGGCATACAGGAGATTGGAAAAGCAGTAGAGACCATGGCTGTAGCGGAAGGATTGGAAGCACATAAAAATTCAATAACTGTCCGGTTAAATGAAATAAAACAATAAAAATGAAATTCGATCTTCAGCAATTGATCCGGGATAATATAAAGCGCTTAAAGCCTTATTCATCGGCACGTCACGAGTTTACCGGCAAAGCATCGGTGTTCCTGGATGCGAATGAAAATGCATATGGCTCTCCACTTCCCTCTCCTACAGGAGAGGGCCTGTCCCGATCCATCGGGAGGTCGGGGATGAGGTATAATCGTTATCCCGATCCATTGCAATGGAAATTGAAATTTGAATTGGCAAGGATAAAAGGCGTTCCGGCAGAGAATATTTTCATCGGCAACGGCAGTGATGAGATCATTGACCTGGCTTACCGCATTTGTTGTAACCCAGGTCAGGACAATGTGATCATATGTCCGCCAACCTATGGGATGTATGAAGTAAGTGCCGGTATTAACGATGTAGAAGTTCGTAAGGTGAACCTGGATAAAAATTTTCAACTGGATGTTGAAGCTATCATGCAGGCAGCAGATAGCAGCACTAAATTACTGTTTATCTGTTCTCCCAATAATCCCACAGGAAATAATATGAACAGGAGCGATGTACTAATATTACTGGAAAATTTTCCTGGTATTGTAATTATAGATGAGGCATATATCAATTATTCAACACAGCAAAGCTTTATCCAGGAACTGAACACATATCCTAATTTGATAGTGATGCAGACCTTGTCGAAAGCCTGGGGCCTGGCTGCTTTGCGGTTGGGACTTTGTTATGCATCTATCGATATCATCGGCCTGTTCAATAAAGTAAAGCCACCGTATAATATTAATGAAGCATCACAGCAGATCGCTTTGGAAGCTTTGCAAAACACGGCTCAGGTAAATGCATGGACACGGGAAGTGGTGGAACAAAAACAAATGCTTGCAGCGCAATTAAAGCAATTCTCCTTTATTAATGCTGTTTATCCCTCCGATGCCAATTTTATATTGGTGAAGACTTCAGATGCAAATGCGCTCTACAGGTATCTCGCTGAAAATGAGATCGTGGTCCGCAACCGCAGCAAGGAACCTGGTTGTGCAAATTGTTTACGTATCAGTATTGGTACACCTGAAGAAAATCAAACATTGATCAGCACGCTAAAAAATTATGACTATGAAAAAAAGTGATCTTCTCAATTCTCTCTTCGGGGGGCAGGGAGCCAGGCGAATATTATTTATTGACCGGGATGGTACATTGATAAAAGAGGCGCCACCTACATACCAACTGGATGATTTCAATAAATTGGAATTTTATCCCGGGATGTTTTATTACATGCGGAAGATCGCAGAAGAACTGGATTACGAACTGGTGATGGTTACTAACCAGGATGGACTTGGGACAGCTTCATTTCCGGAAGAAACATTTTGGCCGCTGCATAATTTTGTTATGAAAAGCATGGAGAATGAAAATATACAATTTGCAGAAGTGATCATTGACAGAACGCTGCCGGCTGAAAATGCACTCACCCGAAAACCTGGCACAGCTTTACTTTCGGATTATCTTAATAACGAGACTTACGATATAGCAAATTCATTTGTGATAGGAGACCGCATCACTGATATGCAGCTTGCCCGCAATCTAAATTGTAGGAGCTTATGGTTGAATACTGATCCTGTTATGGGTGCAGATGAAATGAATGATGATATAGCTCAACTCCAAAAAGAAACCATTGTTTTGAAAACAAACCGCTGGGAGGATATTTACAATTATTTAAAACTGCCTGCGCGTATCGTCCGGCATCAACGCAATACTAATGAAACTAAAATTACGGTAGAGTTGAACCTCGATGGAACAGGCCAGGCTAATAACAACACCGGCATTCCTTTTTTTGATCACATGCTCGACCAACTTGCCCGTCATGGTAATATTGACCTGTTGATCGATTGCAAGGGCGATCTGCATATTGATGAGCACCACAGCATTGAGGATACCGGTATAGCGCTCGGTGAAACCTTTGCAAAAGCATTAGGTAATAAGGCTGGCATGGAGCGCTATGGGTTTTTACTGCCCATGGATGATTGCCTGGCACAGGTGGCCATTGATCTCGGTGGAAGAAGCTGGATAGTTTGGGATGCTGATTTTAAGAGAGAGAAAATTGGAGAGATGCCAACAGAAATGTTCTTTCATTTTTTTAAATCATTCAGCGATGCAGCCAAATGCAATTTAAATATTAAGGCCGAGGGAGATAATGAGCATCATAAGATCGAATCCATTTTTAAAGCGTTTGCCAAAGCAATAAAAATGGCAGTAAAGAGAGATGTAAATAATAATTCATTGCCATCAACAAAAGGAGTTTTATAAATGAAAGTTGCAATTATTCAATACAATGCCGGTAATGTGCAGAGTGTGCAATATGCTTTGGAGAGAATTGGCGTGGAATCTGAGATTACTGATAATGCGCAAACCATTCTGCAGGCAGATAAGGTCATCTTCCCAGGCGTAGGACATGCTGCAGCAGCTATGCAGTATTTAAAACAAAGGGAACTGGATAAAATAATTATTGGGTTAAAGCAACCGGTATTGGGCATCTGTCTGGGTATGCAATTGATGTGCAGGCATTCACAGGAAGGAGATACAACATGCATGGGCATTTTTGATACTGCAATAGAATTATTTGAGTGCGGTAGTGTAAAAGTACCCCAAACCGGCTGGAATAATATTTACGATTACCGTTCTATTTTATTTAATGGATTGGCTGACCAGGCTTATGTTTACATGGTACACAGTTATTATGCAGCTCTGTCAAAAGATACATCAGCTACAACAAATTATATACTGCCCTACAGTGCGGCACTGCAAAAAAATAATTTTTATGGAGTGCAGTTTCATCCGGAAAAATCGGGAACCGTTGGCGAAACCATTTTAAAAAACTTTATACAAAGCACATGACAATTATCCCGGCAATAGATATCATAAACGGTAAATGTGTGCGCCTTAGCAAAGGTGATTACGCACAGCAGACAATATACAATGAGGATCCGGTTGAAATTGCTAAACAGTTTGCTGATGCCGGGTTTCAGCGACTGCATATAGTGGACCTCGATGGAGCAAGGGCCGGTAAACTGGTGAATATTAACGTGCTGGAACAAATTGCATCAGCAACCAATACAATCATAGATTTTGGAGGGGGTATAAAAAATATAGCTGATGTTCAGTCAGTGCTGCATGCAGGCGCTTCTATTATCACGATAGGCAGTCTTGCAGTCAAAAACCCAATACTGCTGGGAGAATGGATACAGGAGTATGGTGCAGAACGGTTTTTAATTGGAGCAGATGTGCTGCATGAAAAGATAAAGATCAGCGGATGGCAGGACGAAACCGGGATTGATATTTTTGATCTTATAGCCGATATGCTTAGCCGCGGAGCTACGAATATTTTCTGTACCGATATTTCAAAAGACGGAATGATGGAAGGCCCTTCGGTTGAACTGTATAAAAAGATCATTGCCAAATTCCCTGCAATTAACCTGGTTGCCAGTGGCGGTGTGAGCCAGATAGACGATGTGATCAAACTACAGGAGATCGGTTGTGTAGGGGTGATCATCGGCAAAGCCATTTACGAAAAGCTTATTTCATTGGAACAGCTTATAATTCTTAATTCTTAATTCTTAATTTTTAATTCATAAACAATTTTGCTTACTAAAAGAATCATACCCTGCCTGGACATTAAAGATGGCAGAACCGTAAAAGGCATCAACTTCGAAAATATCCGTGATGCCGGTAACCCCATAGAGCTGGCTATGCACTATTCTTCACAAGGCGCAGATGAGCTGGTGTTCCTGGATATTACTGCAACGGTGGAAAAAAGAAAAACGCTTGTTGAAATGGTAAAACAAATTGCGGCACACATCAATATTCCATTCACAGTCGGTGGTGGTATAAGTACTGTTGAAGATGTGGGCCTGCTTTTAAAAAATGGTGCAGATAAGATATCAGTAAATACCGCTGCATTTGAAACACCCGGATTAATTAATGAATTAAGTAATGCTTTTGGCAGCCAGTGTGTAGTGTTGGCTATCGACACTAAAAAAGAAGCCGATGGTGAATGGTATGTTTATTTGCATGGCGGAAGAACTAAAACAACAACCAGGGCAATTGATTGGGCTAACAGGGCTGTGGATTCCGGCGCTGGCGAGATCCTGCTGACCAGTATGAACAATGACGGAACAAAAAATGGTTTTGCATTGGATATTACTGCCGCATTCGCCAACAGTTTACCGGTTCCGGTAATTGCCAGTGGGGGAGCTGGCACAGTAGCACATTTTAAAGATGTATTTACCATAGCAAATGCTGATGCAGCATTGGCTGCCAGTATTTTTCATTTTAAAGAAATAGAGATACCTGTTTTAAAACAATATTTATACGATCAACAAATACCAATAAGAAGATGAAAATTGAGTTTGAAAAATATGCAGATGGGCTTGTACCTGCAGTGATACAGGATCACAGCACCGGTAAAGTATTGATGCTTGGCTTTATGAATGAAGCAGCATTTGTAAAAACCAATGAATTGCAAAAAGTTACTTTCTTCAGCCGCGGTAGAAAGCGGTTATGGACGAAGGGTGAGGAAAGCGGTAATTTTCTTTTTGTAAAAGAGATCAGGATCGATTGCGATAATGATAGCCTGCTCATCAAGGTGGATCCGGTTGGGTCGGTTTGCCATACCGGGGCAGATACCTGCTGGAATGAAAAAAATAGGAGCAATGATTTTTTACAGCATTTGGAACAGATAATTGCTGCCCGTAAAAATGATCCTGCTGAAAGTTCATACACCAGTTCTTTATTTAAAAAGGGAATAAATAAGATCGCTCAAAAAGTTGGAGAAGAGGCTGTAGAATTAATTATTGAGGCCAAGGATGATAATGCGGAATTGTTTAAAGGGGAGGCTGCCGACCTGTTATTCCATTACCTGGTTTTGCTGCAGGCAAAGGGATTTAAACTTGCTGATGTTGTAGAGATACTGGAAAAAAGACATAGAGGATAAGTTATCGGCATTAAGTACATAATCTGGTATGATTACTGTTAGAGATATAAAGATTAAATCATAAAAAACATGAAAAAATTATTACTGCTGTTGTTTATTGTTTGCAGCTTTGCCAGCCAGGCTCAAAGAGTAACAGGTTGTGGATTTAAAGTACCACCCCGTTCCCTCAAGTCACAATTCAGTTCGGTATACGAAGCCAGAGATATTGTAAAAACCATGCTGGAGAGCATCAGTTGGAAAGAGAACTTTAATATCCGGGAGGATAATGGCATCAGGAATGCCTATGCCACCATTATCAATAATTCACGTTGGATAATCTATGACAATGGTTTCCTGGAAGACATAGATGCATACACTTCAACCAGGTGGGCTTCTATCAGTATTCTTGCACACGAAATGGGGCATCACTATTATAACCATGTGGTAAGCCGCAGCGGCAGTACACCGCCAAAGGAAATTGAAGCCGATGCATTTTCAGGTTATGTCATGCAAAGAGTTGGAGCCACCCTCAACGAATCCATTGCTGCCATCAGCGCTATTGCTACTGACTATGCCAGTAATACCCATCCTGCCAAGAGAGATAGGGTAGCAGCTATAACACGTGGATGGAATACAGGAGCAGGTACTGCACCGGGTACTCCAATTCCCAATACCGGGGGTACTCCAAATCCAAATACAGGTGGCAATACAAATCCAAATACAGGTGGTACCACAAACCCTAATACAGGTGGTAATACCGGAACCGGGCAGGGAAATACTACGCCGGCTGACGATCCAAGCTGGATAAGTCTTAGCATCCAAAGCAACAAGAGCGAAACTGTATTATTAAGTGATGATGGTAAAACTTACCAGCAGGCAGAAATAAAAGCAGGGGAGCCTTTTGTTTTTAAATTTGAAGTGTATGAGCATGGATGGCTGAAGCTCCCTTATTTTAACGGACACCGGATCTTTAAATTAATGCATGGAAAGGATTACAGCATACTCTGGAACAGGCGTAACAAGAACTGGACAGTTACGGAGATCCCGAATTAATTATAGTTCCTTTTTCATGCATACACTGTTCGCTACATTTTCGTACTGGCCATAATTGGGTATAATGCTATAGCCTGCCTTTGTATAGAGGCTGATGGCTTCTGGTTGTTTTTTGCCTGTTTCTAAAATGCAGGCTTTAAAATTTAATGCTGTTGCCCAAAGCTCCAGCTCTTTTAAAATATATAAACCAAGCCCGTGCCCACGCAGGGATGGCTGAACAAACATCCTTTTTATTTCAACCTGTTCTTGGCTGTATGGTTTAAATGCTCCGCACCCCGCCGGTTTATCATCAACATAACAAACAATTACCTGCTTAAGGTTTTGTATAGAATTGAACTGGGCATAAAAACTGTGTTCCTCACCATCTCTTATGGCCAGGTCTTCATCCAGCAAAGCCACCAGGCTTTTAAAATCAGCGTTATCTGAATTAGTTCTAATTAAACTTGTTATCATAATTTAAAGAAACAATTTTTTTACAATAATGCAAAGCTGGATAGCGACTAACCCGTACATTTGAACCATGAAAAAATTATCGTTGTGGCTGATGATCATTTTTTACGGGGCAGCCGGAGTAAATCATTTTATCAATCCTGCATTCTATTTAAAAATAATGCCTTCATGGCTTCCTTTACACAAAGAACTTGTTTTTGTAAGCGGGGTTTTTGAGGCACTGTTTGCATTTCTGTTGATCTTTCCGGCAACACGCAGCTTAGGAGCCTGGGGCATCATTGCATTACTCATAGCCGTTTTTCCGGCTAATGTGCAGATGTTGCTGAATTACATAGATAGCCATGATCCAAAGCTGTGGATCGCTATTGTACGTTTACCCCTCCAATTGCTGTTGATCTGGTGGGCATATGGTTTTACCCGGAGGGGGTATAAGGAAATATAAGAGGCAGGGCTTGTATTAAATTTCCTAAACGGTTTGTCTTTTTTAATCAACCTATTTCAAAACGAGACAGTTTCGGTTAGCCACTAAGTTCTCCATTTTTCCAGTAGTCTTCCGCAATGTCAAGTTTTGATAAAACGTCTTTGCAAACCTTTTTATAAATGTCGCCAAACCCAAACAAATATTTTCTGTCATATCGAAACCAATCATCGGTCAAGCTACTTGTAGTGTCCATATTTGATTGAATTCTCTTTCGATTAAAAAGGTCGTGTGCAGTCAATTTGATGGGTTCGATTCTTGTCCCCCATGAAGTTGTAAAACCACTAGGTTGGCAATTTGTAATTTCAATAACAAATCCACCACCACTTCTATCAAACTGAAAAGTTAATAAATTTATTCTATCCGATGTAAGTCGTCTAAAATGTGGGAACGAACCTTTAAAACCCTTTTGTCGAAGTATCGGAATAACAATGTCTGATAGATTTTTAACCATGTCTTTTCTTGCAGAGTTTTCCATTTGTCTTAGTTAATACGGCGAAGGGGTAGTTTAGATTTCTTTACTATTTATAGGTAAACTTCCATATAGCTTTACTTCCATTTACATGCACTTTAAGATTATCATCAATTTTTATAACCATTTTAGGGAATAGTCCTATTAAATCAGTTTCTATAGTTTTTAGCCTAACAGGAAATCTTTCATCCATTAGGCACTTTATTTTTATTTGGTTATTAAAAAAAGTATTTCCTTTTTGATGTAAACCAAATCCCAATAATGATTTTTTCAAAAACTCATATTCCTTTTTATTGATTAGTAAGGTGATTGATTGAAATTGATTAAATGATTTGGTAAACTCTGCTTTTCTTCTTTTGCTCATATAAGTTGACCAGGTTATTCCTTTTTTTATTTCCTCAGGAGAAAAACCTACAGCACTTAATTCTTCAGGTGTATTTTCCATTAAATATGTTTGAAAAGGCTGAATACTATCGTTATTTAAAAGATTCAGATTATAAAACCAAGGTTTAGATATGCCATTTTGCATCTTCATTACAGTATCTGTTACTATAGAATCATTACTATTTTCCCTCCAGTTTTTTTTTATCTCCCAAATCTGGTTTGATTGAGTGGTCATAAAGACAAGACCGCAATCGCCTAAAGTTGCGCCTTTATATCCTTTTGTTGAAAAAAATTCAAAATAACTATTCTTCCCACTCAGGTATATTCCAGACCAGGACTCTTTGGCTGTTGTGGAAGTGTTCACTTTTATGTTTCCGAACTTTTGGGTTATAAATGATGAATCAGAAAGATGCGATAAAGTACTGGAATCAAGAACAATATAAATGTGGTTCAAATAGATTTCAGGCAGTTTATTTTGACCATTTATAGATTGAAAAGTAAAAGTAAAAGTGGCTAAGATTAAAATTGTTTTTATAAATTTATTCATGTCATTTATTTTTTTGTTTAAATTTTCGTCGTTGGTGTTCGTGCGGATGGTATTGAAGCCGGGCAATCACCAACAACATGGCTTACTGATTTTAATTATTAACTTCTAATTGATAGCCTCCACTGGTTGTTGGTGAATCCCAACGCTGCATTGCTGCGGCACAAGCACCAACCACGGCGAAAAAATCTCCTGATATTACTTCTTTTTTAAAGGATTCTCATACCACACTACACCCAAGCCTGTTTTATTTGCCACCTCTTCCGTTATCACTATGTCCATATCTCCATCGCTATCCATGTCCTGAAGTAAAATCTTATCATACTTTAAACCCGTTTTGCCATTGATTGTATAATGTCTCCACTGCTTCCCCTTTCTTTTGGAAAGCAGGACACCATGTTGGTTTTTTGCTTCTGCATACGATGTTATTATTTCAAGTTTTCCATCTTTATCTATGTCAACAACTGCTACTGATTTACCCCGCTTACCTGCAAATGCGGGATATTGAAATACCAAATGCTTTTCCCATTTTAACCCGTTTTTGTCGAGGTTTTCAAAATAATAAACCCCTTCCTTAATTTCGGTTGCAATTATATCCATCAACCCATCATTATTAAAATCATTAGTTGTTAAAAACATGGGTTCTTTTCCATTCAGCCCCACAGCAATTACCTTCCAATTATTTTTTACCAGGTCTTGCCCGGGGTTTTTGAACCATTTCACCCCTGAATTCACTCCTATTCTGTCAGACACTAAAATGTCTATTGCTCCATCGTTATTCATATCCAAACATTCAATACTCATGATCCATCCTGCACTTGCTATTTTATGAAGCAGCCAGTTTGTGTTTCCGTTTTTATCTCTTTGTAGTTGCAGCCAGCCAATCATTCCATTTTCTCCTTTCCCCCCAACTACAATTTCATTGCTTCCATCTTTATCCAGATCTGCAACAGCAGCATACATCCATTGATAAGAATTTGCAGGTTCAATATGTTTTGTTTTCCATTCTTTAGCCTCATTTAAAAAGTGATGGGAAATCGTTTTTGTTTCTCCTTCGGACATTGTAAAAACATCCATATTGCCATCTTTATCTATGTTGGTGAAGATGGCATCCTCCACATCAGGAGAATTAAATTCAATCACATCAAATGAATTTTTACCCTTATTAATATAAACCCTGGTTACTCCCTTTTGTTCTCCACCAGAAATAAGGTCAATCATTTTATCCCTGTTAAAAAACCCGGCACGTACTCCGTCAGCTCCATACAATGTGCTATCAATTACATGCATTTGCCATGGCGGACCTATTGCTGTTTTTTGTACCGTGGAACAACCTGCCAATGCACAGAGCAATAAAAGACATAGCAAGGTTTTATTTGTACTTATCAATGAAATAAATATCATGCAGGTATTTTTTTTCTTTCGCTGTTGTTGGTGAATCCCAACGCTGCATTAGCTGCCGCACGACACCAACAACGGCAGTTGCTGGATGAGGAACACCAACAACGGTTAAAAAATAACTAAAAGCATACGCCCAACTCAGCTATGAGCTGCGGATGTTTTTATTTTATGGTTCGATACTTTTTTTAAATGCATTTATAACATAGTCAGCATTTTGATAAAGAAGTGTTTCATTTACTGTTAGCTGTGAATGGTTTTTATCATTTGGGCGTCCAATCCTGATATTAAAATCTTTGTTTAGTTTTTCCTGCATTTTTTTTCCGTCGATCTCTTTAGACAGTTTCATTTCATAAATAT
>JBKJMZ010000136.1:0-22862 GCA_046596255.1 Ferruginibacter sp.
AAGACCGACGGCGGCGTTTTCGGTGGCGCCAGTTGGCTTTTGTGTGCTTTACGTACACCAACATGGGGCGGAAAAAACTTTAATTCGAAAAACATTATCGAGGAATAAATTAAAATGTTCTTTAATTAGAATAATAATGTAGTGCCAGATGGATTATTTATTTTACAAATACCCCTGCAATTAAACCGACATTTGTTGAATTTTGTAAGGGAACCAACACTCCGTTCTTCCAAAGTTTGGCAATATATTTTGTTCCATCATATTCATAACCTCCTGCGTAAACATCACTACCCGATCCATAAACAGAATAGACCCTTGTAGAATTTGTACCATCACCTAATGCAGTGGGCACTCCATTTTTCCAAACCTTTGCCACTGTTTTACCACTTGCGTTATTTTCAAACCCTGCAGCATACACATCTGTACCGGAAACATACACAGAATATACATAAGCATTGAACGAACCGTTGGTTAAATTAGTAGCTACGCCGTTTTTCCAGGTCGTTGCCATTCCACTTTGGCCCCCTGCAGCATAAACATCGGAGCCCGAAACGGTAACCCAATCAATACTTGTACCAGCCCCTAAAGAAGTGGCCGCGCCATTTTTCCAGATCTTTGCCCCACCGCCCTCGTTACCAGCCACGTAAACATCCGTGCCGGAAACAAAAACTGACCCGGCTGTCCCTGCTCCTGTTGATAAAAATGTTGCCAGCCCGTTCTTCCAGATTGTTGCCATATTGCTAACCGAGCCATTGGATTCCCCAACTATATACACATCTGTACCGGACACATAAACAGACCAGGCCATACCGCTGTTGTTGAAACCATTTGTTAAAAATGTACGAACTCCGTTTTTCCAAACAGCGGGAAAATGACCCACACCATTGTGATCGTAACCCACCACATATACATCATTACCTGAAACAAAAACTGAATGTGCTTCACCTGTACCAGAAGGTGCAGGTGTTAAAGCAGTAGGAACCCCATTTTTCCATAATGCCGGGGAATTGAAGAACCCATTATTTAAAAATCCCGCAGCATAAACATCAGCAGGTGGGGTTGTGGTTGTAAAACTTATTTGGCCCCCATAGCCGGTACCCATACTATTTGTTGCATAAGCCCTTACATAATAGACAGTACCCGGACTAAGTCCTGAGATCTGGCTGGCGAAACTGCCCGTTCCGGATCCATCTGTTGTGTGGTTTCCTGTAACAACAGGGTTTGACGAAGTACTCCAGCATACACCCCTTGCAGTAACAGCAGCTCCCCCGTCGGAAGTTATAGTTCCTCCACTGATAGCTAATGTTGTTGTAATGGCACTTGCAGCATGCGTAAAGGCAAGTACTGGAACTGTTATTGGGGTTGGCGGTGTGGGATTTGATGGACCCGTTTTACTGCAACTTGTGAGGATCAATATTACAGTTAATGTTGACAGGCTGAATTTAATTCTCATAATCTGATCTTTAGGGTAAATTGAGTAAGTGCTGCAAGATAAGTACAATCAATGGCTGTAAGCCAATTTTATAAAAACATGATATTGTTATAGAGACTATTTTTTGATTTGCATATCAATTATTTTACAAACACCGATACTGCCTGTGAATTAGTAGAACCATTTGTCAAAGATGTAGCCACCCCATTCTTCCAGATCTTTGCAACGAATATAGTCCCGATTTGCTCAAAGCCAGCTACATAAACATCTGCACCAGAAACAAAAGCCGAATATACCAACGCATGATTAGAACCATTTGTTAACGAGGTTGCTACTCCGTTCTTCCACAGTTTTGCTACATTTTTTGTCCCATTATTATCAAAGCCAGCTACATAAACATCTGCACCAGAAACAAACACTGACGCCCCATTTGCATTATTAGTCCCATCACTCAAAGATGTCGCTACCCCATTCTTCCAAATTTTCGCAACACTCTTTGACCCATTTTGTTCATTCCCCGAAACATATACATCTGTGCCCGAAACAAAAACCGAATTTCCATGAGCGGAATTTGTACCATTAGTTAAAGATGTTGCTACCCCGTTTTTCCAGACTTTTGCAACATCCACAGCCCCAACTCTCTCGTTTCCGGCAACAAAAACATCGGGTCCTGAAACATACACTGAAAACGCATCTCCGTAATTTGAACTCGTTAAAGACGTGGCTACTCCATTCTTCCATACTTTTCCAATAATGTCTCCAAAAATATTAGTTTCATTTCCTGCTACATAAACATCACCCGAGCTTGATACAAAAACAGACTGTGCTATCGAATTAAACAAGGGATTTCCTAATACAGTAGCTACCCCGTTTTTCCATACTTTGGCTATCCATTTTGAGCCATTGTCTTCAAAACCTGCTACATAAATATCAGGACCAGATACATATACCGAATATGCTCTTGCACTGGTACTGCCGTTTGTTAAAGAGGTTGCAACCCCATTTATCCAAACTTTTGCAACGTCAAAAATTCCATTTGACTCTGTAAACGCCGCATAAACATCATGCGGTAATGTTGTAAAACTTATCTGGCTACCATAACCTGTACCCGAACTATTTGTTGCATATGCCCTCACATAATAAATAGTACCGGCATTAAGTCCTGAAATCTGGCTGGCAAAACCACCAGTTCCGGATCCATCTGTTGTGTGACTACCTGTAACAACAGGAGATGCAGATGTACTCCAGCAAACACCCCGGGCTGTTACAGCGGCTCCGCCATCAGAGCTTATGCTGCCTCCACTTATGGCCGTTGTTTTAGTAATAGCACCTGCAGTATTCGTAACTCCAAGCACCGGAACAGTTATTGGGGTTGGTGGCGGAGGATTTGATGAGCCTGATTTGCTGCAACTTCCGAAGCTCAATATTGCAGTTATTGCTATTAAGATCAGTTTAATTTTCATAAGTAGTTATTCGGGATAAAATTATACCCACAAGATATATATTTTCTTCTCTATAGGAGGATATTTTCTTCTCGGAATGCTGGTAGCAATCCTCCTTCCCATTCCTTCAACTGATTTTGAAGTGATCCAGTAATTTTTCGCTTATAATTTAATCATTGTGGCCGGTCGCTCTATATTCCATGTTGAAATTATCATTAGCCATTTTGTTTACTGTCAGATTCAAAATCCTTTTTATTTCGTAGCAACATTTCCTGGTTATAATTTCACCTTCATTACTTTATTTTTCTTTCGGCTTTCCTCTGCCATAAAACCCATAACATGGCTTTCAATAGATGCATCAATGGTTGAAGTAAGTAATGCCGGGTTATGTTGCGATACCGCATTTATCCAATCGGTTACCAGGCGCCAGTCTCCTCCCCCATGTCCATCCGACTCCTGTTTCCATTCTGTTTTTTTACCCGTTAAAAAATCGGTCATGGTAAAAGAATTCATATCTCCCGTTATATCACCCAGGCTTCCCATCACCCTCGTTCTTCTTCCATCGTAAGATGTAAAAGCTTCCATTGAAAAGGCTGCTGTAAGCCCGCCCTCAAATAAAATATTGGTGGTATAGTGATCAGGCTGGTCGTTTTCCATCCGGTAAACACAGCGGCCATAATTGGTTGTTTTTAATTTTTCTAAAACAACTGCTGCCTGTTTATCTTTTTCTTCCGGCAGGTCAAAAACATAGTTCCAGCTTCTTTTACGGTAATAAATTTCCAGGGCTGAGTAAACACATTTCTTTTCTACGGCACAACCATCAGTACATCGAGCTGTACTTCCGGGCGGCGCATTTTTTTGTGTAAACCATTGCAGGCTTCCAAATGCCTGTATATGTGTGCAGGGTTTATCTACCATCCATTTTATAATATCCAGATCGTGACAGGATTTGGCAAGAATAATAGGCGTGGTTTGCTTACTGTTATGCCAGTTGCCACGTACATAAGAGTGGCTCATATGAATATGCTGGATAGGCTCCAGGTGCTGTATGCTTACCACTTCACCCAACACCCCACTTTGTATGATCTCTCTCAGTTTAATAAAGTAAGGTGCATAGCGCAACACATGGCATACGGCAACTATTCTCCCGGTCTTCTTGGACAGTGCTAAGATCTCCCGGCATTCTTTTTCACTTGGTGAGATCGGTTTTTCGAGTAACACATCATAGCCCATTTCCAAAGCCTTCATGCAGGGGCCATAATGCAGATTATCGGGTGTGGTTATAATGATGGCATCGGCAAATTTTGGCCGCTTAAAAACATCTTCCCAGGTATTAAAACGGTTCTCTTCTTTGATGTTGTGCTTTTTGGTGTAACGTTCATTACGCAGGGCAATGGGTTCGGCTACGCCAACAATATCGAGCTGTTCAGGATACTTTACTGCATAATTACCATATACATTTCCCCTGGCACCTGCACCGCAGGTAATTGCTGTAACAGGCCTGTCTAAGTTTAATTTTTTATCGGGTAATAAAATGGGATGTTTATTTTCATCAACAGCCCATGCTGCAGCAGGAAAGGCAGCAGTTCCTAAAGTTAAGCCCATTGCCCTGATGGCATCACGGCGGCTCCAATGCTTTGACATAAACAGTAATTTTAAATGGAGGATGGAATGATTAAAGTTAGGGAAATTATATCGGGAAGTGATTCTGTAATCTGTACGTTCCATTATTTAATGGTTGGGGAAGGGACACTTGCGCCAGTTGAAAGAAGCAACATTCTTATTGCTTCTGTGGAGATTATTATTTAAATTTGATAAAACATCTCTAATGTCTGTCAATGATTTAAAAAAAGAATTGGTTTCCTATATTGAAAACACAAATGATGAAGAATTACTTTCATTGCTTAAAGAAGATTTTGTGTTTTACGGAAAAGTAAAGGAAACTGATATTACCGATAACCTTACTCCCGAACAGTTGCAGGAATTAAATGAACTGGCTGCTAAAGATAATCAGAAAGATACCCAAACACTGGATGAGTTTAAAAAAGCTACTGATAAATGGCGTACCAGATAATTGTAAAGAAACGCTTTACTAACCGGGTACAAAATGTTCTTGCCTACCTCGAAAAAGAATGGTCTCATAAAGTTGCTATTGAATAAAAAATGGTCCGTGAGACACGAACCATGGCGTTTGATTTTGCACCCGTAAGTTTTAAAGCATTTGAAGATGCGTATAAAGCGCTTACAGAAAAGCTGCAGCCAATGGTTTATGAGTTGGGGTTTTTGAAAGTGTAATAATCTCACAGCATTAAAAACCATTTTTTAAATGTTTGCAATGTATTATTATAATATTATCCCTTGTATAGAATGGTATTAAAAATGGAGGTCTTTTTATTCAGGGAGTTGCGTATTTAGGAGTTGCCTGCTTTGCTTTGACAACCTTCGAATTTACCATACTTTTAAATTTTTAAAATCTTACATGAGAGCATATCCAATTTTTACATTTTTTCCAATTTTCATATTTGGCATAATGCTTACCGACGACAAAAAAGAGGGTGACTCTTTTAAGACCGACAACTCTTGCTATTCTTGCATGGCAACTGATAGCAATAAAATTAAGTTCATTGAAAATTATTCTCAGATAACTTCTATTTCAGGATTATTAGATTCGTTTAAAGGCAAACCTGTTTTTATTGACTTATGGGCAACGTGGTGTAGCCCATGTTTGAAAGAATTTGAGTTCAGCAAACCGCTATTTGACTATTTAGCCAAAACCGGTGTTGAGATTGTTTATGTTTCCTTTGACAAAGACTCGGAAGACAATTTATGGAGGACTAAAATAAATCAAAACAAGCTTTTTGGCAATCATATCAGAGCAAGCAAACAGTTGCAAGACAGCCTAACCACTTTGATTTGGGGAGGTATTGACGCTTTTTCTATTCCACGATACTTACTATTCGATAAAAATAAAAAGCTAGTAAACATTGACAGTTCACCCCCAAGTTCTGGATTTAAGCTTTTCAATGAAATTGAATTCGATTTGAAATCCAAGTAATTCCGAAAGCATCTCTGCCGTTGCTGGTGTTGGTGCGGCAGCTATAGCAGCAAAGCAATCACCACAACCAGCTAATTGCCTGAATAAAATTGCCATAAGTATTGAATTAAGTACAAAAAACGTGTAGTTTAAAATAAAAAAAGTACACAGTGTTGTGGGTGATAGCCTGGCAACAAAACCCTCAAAACGAATAACAACAACGGCAAATAACTTAAAGTTTGGGTGTTATATTTTGTTCGAGTATTAATGGGGCACAGATACCTTAACGCTCTTTTACCGCCCTGCATATCTGCGCCAGTAACCGTATATCAGTGCCAGTTGGATTGGGATTATTAATAACATCCTCGTTCATTTACCCGTGATATCAAAGGAGGAAGCATGTATGTGCACTATCAGCCATTGGTTATTCTTTTTATGCAACAGCAAACTGCGCCTCGCAATTTGCGCTGTATCTTAAATTACGAAAGAGATTACGGCAGCATCTCCAAGGTCCTGAATTAGCAGATCATCTGGTATTATTTTAAAACGGTTGGGGTCGAGTTGGGTACCTGGTTCGGGGAAAAGGAAGCGGAACATCTGTTCTACTGCTGTGCGCCCGTTTTTACGGTCGGGCCTGTTCCGACTATCGAACATAACTGTAATTTCATCTGAAAGGCAGGCGCTGAAGCCTTTCCAATCCCGGTGATTAAAAACAGCAATATAGTGCCGGAAGAAATCACATAATTCTCCGGTTCCTTTACAATCAATTTTTTCCTGTGCCCTTATTATTGTGGCGGTGCAACATAAAAATAATAAAATGATACTGGTTTTTAAAATTGATTGCTTCATATACTAAGATTTAGGCAGGCTGTTCTTTTTTAATGGAGTATTAAGTAAAAGTACACTGTTCTTTTACCTTTTTTAAAATTTTTCTACCGGTTGGTGTTCGTGCGGCAGCTATAGCAGCAAAGCAATCACCAACAACCAGCTAATTGCCTGCATAAAATTGCCATAAGTATTGAATTAAGTACAAAGAACGTGTAGTTTAGAATAATAAAAGCACAAAAGATTGCAGTGTTAGCTGCAACCCTGTTGGACACTTTCCACATAAGCTATCAAACCATTTTTAGCACCCTTAAAGACAATTTGCAAAATTGCCAACATTTGTATTTAAGTATTTGCTTAAATAAGTAATCTTTATTACTTTTGACACGACAAACAAATTTGACAATGGCAAACAACACTTGCATACGGTTACAGGCAGACATAGTTCAGATTAAAAATTGCCGTGAAAAATTAAAGGCTAACTCAAAATCATTTTTGCAGTTAGGACAAGTTCTTTCTTTGGCAGGAAACGAAGTGCGACTGAAAATAATATTTCTGCTTGAAGAAGAAAATGAGCTTTGTCCTTGCGACCTTAGCGACATTTTAGGTATGAGTATTCCTGCCATTTCTCAACATCTTCGCAAACTAAAAGATGGCAACATCATTGAAGCCAGAAAAGCAGGACAAACTATTTTCTATTCTTTACGCAATGACCATATAAAAACTTTAAGACCGTTTTTTAAAATAATCAATCAACAAAATTTAGCAACAGTATGACAACGACAACAAAAAATAGTAAAGGTTGGGCAGCAGGAATGTTGACAGCAATTGCAGCTTCTCTTTGTTGCATTACTCCAGTTTTAGCATTGTTGGGCGGTGCAAGTGGACTTGCTTCTTCATTTTCGTGGATTGAACCTTTCAGACCTTATTTAATCGGACTGACCGTTTTGGTTTTTGCATTTGCGTGGTATCAAAAACTTAAACCACAAAAGCAAGTGGACTGCGATTGTGAAGCAGACAATAAAAAATCATTTTGGCAATCAAAATCATTTTTAGGATTTGTTACGGTAATTGCAGGCTTATTAATTGCATTTCCTTATTACGCAAAAGCATTTTATCCAAAACCAAAAGAAATAAAAGTTGTGGTGGTGGACAAAACAAATATTCTACAAGCTGTCTTTAAAATCAAAGGAATGACTTGCGAAAGCTGCACCCAACAAGTAAATAGCGAAATTTCAAAAGTGAATGGAATTATTGCATTTCAAACTTCTTATGAAAATGCAAACAGTATTGTAAAGTTTGACAATAGCAAAACTTCCATTGACAGTATTGCAGCAGCAATTAAAAGCACAGGTTATAAAGTAGTTTCACAAATAGTAACAAACAAATAATGGAAAAAACAATTTCACTTCAATCAATAATTACTTGCCCTGCTTGTGGACACAGGCAAGAAGAAACAATGCCAACAGACGCTTGCCAATATTTTTACGAGTGTACAAGTTGCAAGACACGACTTAAACCAAATCAAGGCGACTGTTGTGTTTATTGTAGTTATGGCTCTGTAAAGTGTCCACCAATACAAATGGGTACTTCCTGCTGTTCATAGCGAAGAAGGGTATGCAGCTAAAATTCTGCAGTTGGTGTTCGTGCGGCAGCAATAGCAGCAAAGCAATCACCAATAACCAGCTAATTGCCTGCATAAAATTGCCATAAGTATTGAATTAAGTACAAAGAATGTGCAGTTTAAAATAAAAAAGTACACAGTGTTATGGGTGATAGCCTGGCTACAAAACCCTGAGCACGAAAACCAATAACGGGAAAAATGATATTTTACATTATGACATTTTTGAAATAATGATTATTGACATGGTTGCGATGGCTGTATTGATTTGGTTGTTCTGTGTGAAAGACACTGCCATCTATTATTTCGATACACATAAATGTGTGAATATGCCAAAGAAAAACAACGATTATCCGTTTCATTATTTCTGGCAATGGGAGCACGTTTAATACTTAATGTACCCATTACAATAGCAATATCTCCATGTAATTCAACTGTTGATGAATCCACTTTTCGATAAAAGTAGGGAGAAGGTCTTCTCGTTGCAATTGAACGCCATTGTGATTTATTTTCCTGACCGCCGTTCATAAAGCCATGCGTAAAAAGGAAATCATCAGCAAGTACATTATCCAATAAAGCTGTATCACCTGTAACCATTGCTTCCTGAATTCTTTTATCCAGGTTAATTAGATAAGAAATGGTAGCTGTACCCTTTTAAAAATCCAAAGTCTGTGTTGGAAGTTTTAAATTGGGACTTTGTAAGGAAACACCGGTAACATTTTCGGGTATAGTTGTAGCCACATGCGTAAAGCGACCATAAGAAATTTTGGAACTGTCGTTGCGTTTAAGTTTCCAGCAACCTATAGCTACAGCCATATCATTTCCATACACATGAACCTGTACACTATCTTGCTGATGTATCTCCCACTTAAATGCACCTGACTTTATGAGGTCAGAATATTTTTGGGCATAATCCTTCAACCATTTTTTTTATCTTGAACCCTTCCATAAATATCTGTATGAAAATATTCATTTGCTATCAGGCTTTCTGTTTTTTCCATATCTCCGGTGGTGGTAGCATCGTTTAATTGAACTATTGCATTTCTTACTTCCTGTTCAATTTTTCTGATAGTGGGTGTTTTTTGTGCAATTGCATGATGAAATGCCATAATTAAAAACACTGCGAGTGCAATTGTAATTTTCATGTCTTTATTTTGAATTTTAAATACTTTCATTGCTTTAGCAAAGAAATTGATTGCATTATTCCCGTTTCATCAATGCTCTTCCACCGAAGTGCATATAAACGATTTTACCTTTTTCTTTAATAAGCGCAAACCTTAAAGACTTGGATTCATTCGCATTTGCAGCAATAAAATAATGATCCCCGACTTTTGACACCTGCCATTCCTCACCATTTGTGTAACTTACTAAACCATTTGAGTGGCTATTATCCTGAAGAAAAAGTTTATCATCTTTTAAAGAAAGCCTCATTATACGTTCGTTTGCATATATTCCAACATAATTTTTCGCTTCATCTGGTAACACCTGTAACTTTTGTATCGTTAAATTTACCGACGGAGCTACTTGTCCGTTCACAAACATTTGTAATGCTTTCCTTGTTAACCCGGGGAGTGGATTGTTATTTGCCAGCGTGATTATTCCTACATGTTGTTCTGGTACTATTTGCACACTTGCATCAAAACCTGCCCAACCTGTATTAATGCTTAACAAGCGATAGCCTGCGTTATTGGATATATCTACACCGTACCCTATTTCTCCTCCTGATGATGCAGGATTGATTGTGTATGCTTTTAATAATGCACTAATTACTGATGAAGAAAGAATCTGCCGCTCTTCAAGCATTCCGTCATTTACCAGAGCTATCAGGAAACGTGAAGCATCATTTACACTGATAAATGAATTGCGGGGCCATCCTACAGAGTTCTTTGCAAATGGCCGGTAAATTTTAGGTAACTCATTGCCTAAACTTGTGTGTCCCTGCGAAAGAGGATATGTTATCGCTTCTAACAGACGGTAAGTAGTACGATGCATTCCAAGTGGTTTAAATACTTTCTCCTTTATTGCATCCGGAAAAGATTTTCCGGTAACCTTTTCAATAACCAGACCTGCAAGGGCATAACTCAGATGAGAACCGGAATATATCTTACCGGGTTCTGTAAACACCCTATCCTCTTTCCACGTATGTATAATGTTATTCAGGGTTGCAGTATCACAAAGGCAACGTGTTTGGTGCTCCTCTGTTAAACCTCCGGTAGAACTTAATAATTGATGTGTAGTTACCCGTGCAATTTTTGGAGTCAACCCTTTAATATAATTGCCAATGGGAATATTGATGTTTAGTTTTCCTTCCTCCGCTAATAATAAAATTGTGGTTGCTATAAATAACCGGGAGAGGCCTCCGTGATAAAAAAGCATATCTGTTGTAACCGGTGTCCCTGTTTCAATATTGGATATCCCATAAGCTTTGGAAAAAACTACTTTATTGTTTTTGATAATAGCAATTGCTACACCTGGAGTATTTGTTTCTTTAAGTTCTTTGTACACAATTGTATCAAGCTGTGAATAATCAGGATAGACCTGAGCTTGAGCAAAGGAAACTGAAACACTAATAACAAAAGAAATTACAAATAGCTTTTTCATAATAATTATAGTTTTGACTGTTTGACTACCGGTGAACACTTTTTTCGGATTTATCTTTCAGGAAGAAGGCGACAGTATGGATTACTGCATATCCAATTCTTCGCCTTCGTGTCCTACGAACCACTCCTCAACAATCTCCGCTTTAATAACTCTTCTGCTTCGCTCTGTACTCAATAAAGGTATGCCGATAAAGTAATTGATTCTCCTTTCTTTTTACTCTACTGGCGCAAGTGTTCCCACAATTAATACCCATCACCTAAGCAAATGATTATGGGATCACTTGTGTCTAATAAATCTACCGGATTGTATCCGGCTTTTAATTTTCTTTTTAATAGATTTCTCCTATCGTCGAAATGACAGGGCTACAGAGGCACGGTTACTGGCGCAGATATGCTGCCCGGCTTTTGTGTGTTGGTGTAGCTGTGCCAAGGTAAAAGCTAATAACTTAAAGTTTGGGTGTTTTATTTTGTTGCAGTATTAGTGGGCACAGATACGCTGGATTGCTTTGCTATACTGCATGTCTGCGCCAGTATGAACTCCAATACGCCGTTGGCGGAAACGCCAGACGGCGGCAAAAAAACTACCTGAGGCTGCAGAAAGCTGTGATTATTGAGTTACATAAACCGAACCAACTAATGATGTAGACGTGCCAGGAGGAACAGGCAGATTTTTTAACTGGCCGTTCTCCCAATATTTAGCTACGTTGGAAAAATTACCGGGACCTAATACCAGGTGCTCGTTCACTGAAATGAATACATCAGTTCCGTAAACAAAAATGGACTCTGCAACATGATTAGTAGGATCATTCGAAAGATCGGTTGCGACACCATCTTTCCAATACTTAGCTATAGTCGATCCATTTAAATGACTGGTCTGACAACCTACTGCATGTACACTGTTCCCGGTTACCACAATGGAAGTGATGATTGCAGCATATTGCCCATCCGTAAGATCTGTTGTTACACCGTTCTTCCAATAACGGGCATAGTTCTTTGTGCCGATCGCTTCGGCACCTGCTGCATACACATCATTCCCACTTACTGTTATTGAAAGTAAAGTTCCCCTGGAGCCACCAAGAGATACAGGAACACCATTTTTCCAATAGGTGGCAACATAAGATCCAAGATTGTCATGTACTGATCCGGCAACATATACATCATTCCCCGAAACAAAAATTGAATTTACTTCAACCTGTGTAACTCCAGTACTTAAATTAATAGCTACCCCGTTCTTCCAATACTTTGCAATACGAGACTGTAAATTATTGTCATATTCATATCCACAAACGAATATATCGCCTGCTAATACAAATAGTGACTTAGCTTCGCCATTGTTTGTACCGGTTGAAAGAGTAGTGCCAACACCATTCTTCCAGTATCTTGCTACCTGGCTTCCACCAACAATTTCTGTTCCCGCTAAGTACACATCTGTGCCTTCAACGAAAATAGCCTTTACTTGTGGTTTACCAGGCAAACTATTGTGTACACCGTTCTTCCAGTAACCATAGCTAGCGGTGCTTAAACTTGCATGCCAACCTGCAAAATAGACATTACCAAGAAAGTTGTATTGTTGTGGTTCCTTTTTGCATGAGTTAACTATAAGGATGCTAAATAACAGGAGAAATAAGTTGATTACAGATTTCATGATCTTTCAGGTTTAGTTAATGCATATAATTCCCTGCACTTAATTAAAGTGTTTCGTTCATCTGCATATTGATCAACAGGTCAATAGATAAAATGGATAAACTATGGGTTAAAAAAGCGTATTAATATAACAGACAAAGGACAATTGCCAATTGCTGCATTAAATTAAAAATTTTTTTAATTGACAGGCATAAAAATTACATCTTCGACATTTCTTTCTTCTTTTTCCGCTGTGGTATCATAAAGCCATCAGATATTGCCGCCAGGGCTTTAAGCATAACTTTTCGGAAGACTCCGCCGCCTTGGTTTTGTGTCTTCACGAACCTCCCTGCCATACCCGCTTCAATAAAAATTACCACAATGGTATGCCGATGAAAGGATTCTGTTCTTCTTTCTTTTTACTAAAAAGAAAGAAGAACAGAACAAGTTCGCAACGATGATGCTATGGAAAACTGTAGCTGGTATCAAAAAAAAATGCTTCGTAGTTCTACTGGCGCAAGTGTTCCCACAATTAATACCCATCACCTAAGCAAATGATTATGGGATCACTTGTGTCTAATAAATCTACCGGATTGTATCCGGCTTTTAATTTTATTTTTAATAGATTTCTCATATCGTCGAAATGACAGAACAATTACAGCCCAATCTTCTCATTCACCACCCCCAGTATATCCGTCTCCAAATCAATCGCTTTGTTCTGTATAGTTGTTCCCCTGGCAATGATATAGCGTACAAATTCTTTGTCGTTGTAACTGGCGGCATTAATGCGTACGTTCATAAAAGCACCCATCACCGCAGCCCGGGCACAAAGGGCGCCAACACCGGCATCGGTAACGGAGTTGGGGTTGCCGGTTGCTACCATGGCTTTTATTATTTCCATACTGGCATAGGCAGCTTCCATTACCTTAAAGGGAATTTCAATGGCGTATTTTGTTGCGGATTGTATGGCTTCTGTACGGCTGGCTTTTTCATTATCGGTTGCCTTAGGCATGGCAAAGGCTTCCATGATCTTGTTGAAAGCTGCGGTATCGGCATCTACCAGTTGCAGTAAAGTATTTTTATACTGCTCTGCTTTCTCTGCCCCGTCGCTGAACTCCTTCCACCTATCGTCCCAGCCTTTTTTATGACTGCTTAAATTGGCAACCATGCCGGCAAGGGAGATACCCAATGCACCAACATAGGCGCTGATGGAGCCGCCGCCGGGTGCCACGCTTTCACTGGCGGTAAGGTCGGCAAAGTCGTTGAGTTTCATATTTACCAGACGGCTGCTATTTGTATCGTTCAGCATATATTCAATGATGCGCTCTTCCGGGTTAAAGGGTCCAAGCTCATCAAGCCCCATGGTTTTAATAGCAATTTTTATAAGCTCTTTTTCACTTACACCGGTGCTGCGCTTTTGCTTTTCTAAAAAATATTTGCCGGCATCGGTCATGGCTTTTAAAGGTATCAACCCTACCAGCTCGCTGCCCGTAACTCTTATGCCTCTTGATGTTGCTTTACTGCACACTTCATCAAATGCAATATGCACGGGGGTGATATTGATATTGGTAAGGTTCATGGAGATTTGCGCTACGCCATATTCTTCAATGAACCAGCCGATGGCTTTTACGCTTTTTAATGTGCCGGGCTGGTTAACTTTTTTACCCCGTCCGACCGGGTCATCCGGGCGGGCATCCACTTCCACATTCCTTCCAGCTTCCCGCACATCAAAAGCAATAGCATTTGCCCTGCGGGTTGAGGTAGTATTGAGGTTGATATTATAAGCCACCAAAAAATCCCTGGCGCCTATCACCGTCCCGCCACGCTTTGCATCAAATTCCGCAGGACCAAAATCGGGTTTCCACTGCGGCTCTTTAATCTTTTTAAAAAAGCCTTCGTATTCACCGGCACGGATGACAGATAAATTATTTCGTTTTGTATCGGGCTGTGCGGCTTCGTATAAATAAACAGGGATGTTCAGTTCTTCTCCTACCCTTTTAGCAAGTTGCTGTGCATACTCTGCTGTTTCTTCCATGCTAATATTTGCAATGGGTATCAGGGGACAAACATCTGTTGCGCCCATACGGGGATGTTCGCCCTTGTGTTTGCTCATGTCTATCAGCTCGCCTGCTTTTTTTATAGCGTTGAATGCGGCTTCTATAACCCGGGCCGGTTCGCCTACCATGGTTACCACGGTGCGGTTGGTTGCCTTGCCGGGGTCTACGTTCAGTAAGCGTACACCTTCCACCTTTTCTATTTCATCGGTTATTTGTTTGATGAGGTTAAGGTCGTTACCTTCGGAGAAGTTGGGAACACATTCGATAAGTTGTTGGGCCATGAGTTTGTTTATTTTTTCTGTCAGTTTTTTTATTTGTTAGTTTATACCGTTTTCTTATTGTTCTTTTTTGCTTCTCCAAAAAAGAACCAAAAAAGGAGCCCGACAAAAGATTACGGCCCTTTTGTCGGAAGCAGCTATGTGCATCGTTCGTGCTACTGTGACTTGAGCATTTGTAATCCTACTCTTAGTATAGCAAAAGCATTTTAACTATAACGAAGTTAACCAGAGAATTTGCTTAAACAAAACCTGTATGAAATTAAATGGAGACCAGCCCTTGAGTTTGCAAATACTGTTTTTGTTTGCGGTTGCCCGCTATTTTAGGGTGGCTTTTAGTTAGACTGCCACCCATGAGGTCTATTGCCGTTAAACAGATCAATGACTCCTCAAATACGATATAAGTCCTAAGTTGTTGAAGAAATGAGTAAACTGGCACAGTGGCGATGGCCCGACAAAACGGGCGGAGCCATCGGGTTTGTCTTGATTTTTTTTGTTACTTTTTTGTATCAAGACAAAAAAGTAAATAAATCATCTGCTCCCATGATTAATAATTGCCGGTAATACTTGAATAAACCGGATTTTTGCATTAAATACGATACCATGATCCATCCATATGAATATGTAACAGCGCAGGAAGCATTATCCATTATTGAAAGCAATACCCGGGTGTTTATACACGGCAGTGTGTGCACTCCCACTCATCTGCTGCATGAGTTGGCAAAGGAAAGTGGCCGGTTGAAAAATGTAGAGCTGGTATCCATTACCTTAAAAGGTGAGCTGGAGATCATTAAACCGGAGTACCAGGACAGCTTTCATATCAATTCATTATTTGTTTCTGCACCCATCAGGGAGGCAGTTGCTGATGGCAGGGCAGATTTTATACCGGTGTTCCTGAGCGATATTCCGCACCTGTTCATTAATAAGATACTGGAACTGGATACGGCCATCGTGCAGGTATCGCCACCCGACCTGCATGGCTACTGTTCACTGGGTGTATCTGTTGATATTGCCCGTGCTGCTGTTGACAGTGCCAGGCAAACCATTGCACTTGTAAACCCGGCCATGCCACGTACACATGGCGATGGCATGATACATACAGACAGGTTCAGCAAAATGGTATTTCATGAGACTCCCCTGGCTGAAGAAAATTACAGCAGTAAAGTTGGCCCTAATGAGTTGCTTATTGGAAAACATATTGCTGATATGATAGAAGATGGCAGCACCCTGCAAATGGGCATTGGCACTATACCGGATGCCGTACTTTCTTTTTTAGGTGGTCATAAAAATTTAGGGATACATACCGAGATGCTGAGCGATGGCATCATTAACCTGGTAGAGCAGGATGTGATCAATAATAAGATGAAGCGGAAACATCCCAATAAAACGGTTACATCCTTTGCCATCGGCAGCCGTAAATTATATGATTACGTGGATGATAATGCTTCTTTTAATTTTTTAGATATTGCTTATGTTAACAATCCACACGTGATAAGGCAAAATCCAAAAGTGATCGCTATTAACAGTGCCATTGAAGTTGATCTTACGGGGCAGGTTTGTGCCGATAGTATTGGGCAGTTGCAATACAGCGGCATTGGCGGCCAGCTCGACTTTATGCGTGGGGCAGCATTGAGCGTTGGCGGCAAACCTATCATTGCATTGAACAGCCGCACTGCTAAAGGCATTCCCAGGATAGTGCCTTACTTAAAAGAAGGTGCAGGGGTAGTTACAACCCGTGGACATGTGCATTATGTTGTTACCGAAAACGGTGTGGCATTTTTGTTTGGAAAGAATTTAAGGCAGCGGGCAAAGTCATTGATAGATATTGCTCATCCTGATGACCGGGAGGGGCTGATGAAATATTGTTTTGAAAGGTTTAAAGTTTTTTTATAATGAAGAATTAAGAATTCCACAGGTTGCAGGCGGACAGCGAATTGAAGGATAACTTAAGGCAAAAACATTTTTAATTTTTCATTCTTAATTTTCAATTCCTTCCCTTGGAAGATTTTAAAATAGAAGCCAATATCCGTTTCAACTCTTCAATATCCTTAATAAAAGATTCGGCAAGTTGGTTTTCAAGGATACAGGCATCCTTAAATAGTCGGAGCCAATAAGCAGTTTCTCTTGATTCTTTATAAGTAACACTGAATTTATGAATGAAATCGGTTTTTGACTGGGCGCCGATAGCTTCTTCCGAATTCGCACCTATTGAAGTCCCCGATTTAAGTAGTTGGATCAACAATTCCCTTTCAACCCTTTGTTTACGCAGATGCATATACAATCTGACAATACGGAGCCCGAAAGTGTACGATTTCTCCAGAATAACGTTGTCCTCTTTCATGAGACTTAATTAAGAATTAAAAATAGGAATTGGAAACAGGTAACTTAGGTTAAAACAACAGTCTGCCTGTGTATTTTTCTCTTGCAAAAAACCCAATCAAGGATTAAGAATTAAGAATTAAGAATTAAGAATTTCACAGGTTGTAGAATGACGCAAATTTGAATGCCATCTGAGCTAAAAACATTTTTAATTTTTAATTTTTAATTTTTTATCTGATAAATTCTCCACCTATCATTACTTTATCAATAAGGTTAGCACCAAATGAATAAGGTATATAAGCCAGGGAAGGAATGGGTTTTGTAAAAATCAAATTAGCTTTTTTGCCGATGGTAATACTGCCTAGTTCGTTCTCCAGTTCCACGGCATAGGCTCCGTTTATAGAAGCAGCATTGATAGCTTCTTCGGGCAGCATTTTCATTTGTATACAGCTTAGTGCCACCACAAAATTCATATTGCCTGATGGCGAAGAGCCAGGGTTATAATCGGAGGCGAGTGCTATGGCGCAGCCTGCATCAATGAGTTGCCGGGCCGGTTGATATGGCATTCGCAGGAAGAAAGCAGCGGTGGGTAAAAGAGTACAAAGGGGGCCCCTCCATGAACTACGTTCCTTCCCTTCGTTTTGCTCGCCCCCCCCCCGAAGGGGAGGCTTCAAAGAGTCCGCTGAACTATTGTTGTCTTCATTTCTATACGACTCTGCCAATAATTTTATATCTGTTTTCGTAAGTGTTTCAAGATGGTCTAATGAAATGGCGTTCAATTTAATTCCGGATTCAATGCCCCCAATACTGTTGAGCTGGTTAACATGCAGTTTGGATTTGAGTCCGTACTGCATACCCGCCTTACAGATGGTTTCCATTTCTTGGGGCGAAAAGAAACCCGTCTCGCAGAACACATCAATATAATCGGCCAGTTTTTCCGCAGCAATAACAGGCAGCATTTCATTGATGATGCTGTCAATATATCCCTGGTGGTTTTCTTTAAATGCCTGCGGGTAAGTATGTGCTGCAAGAAAAGTTGACTTGATAGAAAGGCCCGACTTCTCTTTAAGTTTTTTAATAACTCTCAGCATCCTTAACTCCCCTTCTACAGTTAAACCATAACCGCTTTTTATTTCGATGGCACCGGTGCCGAGTTTAGACACTTCTTCAAGCCTTTGCCAGGCACTGTTAAAGAGTTCATCTTCAGTTGCTGCATTCAATTTATTGGCAGAGTTTAGAATGCCGCCGCCCTTAGCTGCTATCTCTGCATAGCTCATACCCTTTATCTTATCAATAAATTCTTCTTCCCTTGTCCTGGCAAAAACGATATGCGTATGACTGTCGCACCAGGTAGGTAAAATGAACTGGCTTGCTGCATCAATGATATAGTTGGGGAGGTTGGGAACTTTTAATTCCAACTCGTACATAGCACCATAGTCAGCAATGATGCCATCTTCAATTAATAAAAATGCATCTTCAATAACAGGTAGCTGTGAAAGGGCAGCACCACGGAGAAGGGTTGTTTTTTCTCTTGTATTTACAAGCTGCTTTATGTTGGTTATTAAAGTTGCCATGCAGATGTTTCAGCAAAGATGCAATTTTTTTAAACACCCCGCAGGGTCCCGTGGATAAGAAACAAAGCCACTAAGTAGCACAAAGTAATTCTTCGTGTTTCTTTGGGCCTTCGTGCCTTTGTGGTTCAATTGGGAAACCTATTTTTTAGTGAAGGTAGACCTGTTGCGGATAAAAAAGAATTCATTCTCCATGAACCGCACTTCTTTAACGATCTTTAAACTGTTGGCATTAAAGAGTAATGTCTGCCGAAGGTCGGCAACCCTTTGAACATCGAAACCCTGCTTTTCGCCAACAACCTGCAGCATCGGCCCTTTGCGAACTGTAGATACAATATCATACAACTCTCCGTCTAATTTTAATTTATCTTCCTTATCATAGATGCGGAGACTGCTGGTATCAGAGACTTCCATTCCATCTGAATTAGTATAAGAATATATTATTGAAAGGGAATCGGTTTTATCGGTGATGACCAGTTTTGTTGGGAGGGTGAATTGCTGGTTATTCTTTTTGGGATCGGTGTACACCATATTACCAGTCCAGGTGCCCACCAACATTTTCAGGTCTTTGTTATAGATAAGGCCCCTGTTGTTCATGTTGTTTTGTGCATGCAGGGAAATCGAACCTAAAATGAAAAGTATGCTGAGTAGAGCCTTCATAGTATCAAAATTTATTTTTCATCCACCGAAAATGAATAAGGAACATCAGTTGCTGAAGCTCCCCATTGTGCTGGTGTGGATGCTAAATTAATCTTTAACTTTCCCCCTTTCATAATCCGGAAGTGATTTAACCAATTATTAGTATATGGCTTCCCGTTGCTGGTAACAGATTGTATGTACCTGTTTCGCTCACTATTCTGTGGCGCTTCAATGATGAATTTGTTGCCATTCTCTAAATTCAATGTCATGGTTTTAAACAGCGGGGCACCCATTACATATTGATCCGAAGCCGGGCATACCGGGTAAAAGCCCAGGGCCGCGAACACGTACCAGGCGCTGGTTTGGCCATTATCCTCATCACCACAATACCCATCGGGTGTTGGCTTGTACATCCTGTTCATTACTTCACGGCTCCAGTACTGCGTTTTCCAGGGCTGGCCTGCATAATTGTATAAATAGATCATATGTTGTATGGGCTGGTTGCCATGTGCGTATTGTCCCATACCAGCGATCTGCATTTCCCGTATCTCGTGGATGGTGCCACCATAATAAGTATCATCAAATGTTGGTGCCATGGAAAAAACAGAGTCGATCATTTTAACAAACATCTCCTTACCTCCCATCAGGCCAATCAATCCCTGCACATCATGAAAAACACTCCAGCTATAATGCCAGCTATTTCCTTCGGTGAATGCATCGCCCCATTTAACCGGGTTAAAGGGAGATTGAAATTTACCATCGGCATTCTTGCCCCTCATCAATTTTGTTTCGGGATCAAATAGATTGCGGTAATTTAAACAGCGTTTGGCATACAACTCAATTTCAGCTTTTGGTTTGTTCAAAGCTTTGGCTAATTTATAAATCGCAAAATCATCGTAAGCATATTCTAAAGTACGTGCTGCATTCTCATTGATCTTTACATCATAGGGAACATAGCCAAGCCTGTTGTAATACTCCACACCTTTGCGGCCTACCGCGGTCATAGGGCCCTCATTGTTTGCACCATGAAGCAAAGCCTGGTACAGCGTTTCAATATCGTAGCCACGTAAACCTTTTATGTATGCTTCGCTTACAACCGATGCTGAATTATTGCCGATCATAATATCGGCATAACCGGGACTGCTCCACTCCGGAAGCCAGCCGCCTTCTTTGTAATCGTTGATGAGGCCTTCCTGCATTTCTTTATTGATGGAAGGATATAATAAATTAAGCAATGGATACAAAGCCCTGAACGTATCCCAGAAACCCGTGCCTGCAAACATATAGCCCGGCAATATCTTACCGTTGTAAGGACTCCAATGCACAACCTGCTTATTGGCATTTATCTCGTACAATTTATTGGGAAACATTACGGTTCGGTAAAGGCAGGAATAAAAAGTTCTTGTCTGTTCTTCTGTGCCGCCTTCTACCTGCACCGCATTCAATACTTTTTCCCATTTGGTCTTCGTTGCCGACTTCAATCTTTCAAAAGAGGTGTTGTTATTGCCAAGTTCTTTTAAATTAAGCTCGGCCTGCTCAAAGCTGATGAATGATGAAGCGATCCTTGCATTCACAACTTCGCCCTTTCTTGTTTTGAAACCAACTACGGCAAGCGCATGGCTGTTGGCTATTTCAAGGGAATCTATGATCGATGCATTTTCACTGATCGTTTTTTTATAATCGAAGGCTTTATCAAAATAGATGACAAAATAATTTTTAAAATTGATGAGCTTGCCCCGCCGGTAACGTGTGCTGTAGCCAATGATCTTATTCTGTTCGGGAATGATCTTTATGTAAGATCCCTTATCAAATGCATCAATCACAAAGGCCGAGCTGTCATTTTTTGGAAAAGTAAACTGGAAATAAGCAGCACGTTCGGTAGCAGTAAATTCTGTTGTAACATCTGCATCAGCCAGGTAAACCTTATATCCATAGGGCCTTGCTTCTTCGGCCTTGTGTGAGAACCAGCTTGCCCGGTCTGCTTCCTTCCATTTCATACCGCCTGTTGTTGGCATGATGGAGAACTGCCCGTAATCATTCATCCATGGTGAAGGCTGGTGTGTTTGTTTAAAGCTGATTATCTTTTCTGCTGCATAGGTATATTGCCACCCATCGCCATTCTTGCCGGTCTGCGGGGTCCAGTAATTCATACCCCAGGGCGTGCCGATAGCGGGGTATGTGTTACCATTGGAAAGCGATTGTTTGGAATCTGTACCCATCAATACATTTACCAGATCTGCTTTGGCTGTTTGTGCGTGAAGTAAGGTGATCAAAAAACTGGATACAAATAGAAGGATTATTTTTTTCATTATTTATTTTTTTACTACAAAACACAAGCGGATATTATTTTTACCGTGCTGGCGCAAAGACGCGGAGTATATCCTTTGCGCCTACCGGCAGGCAGGTTTTTGGTTATGTTGTTTTTAAAACTGGTTCATTTTTTTTGCAATTCAGTTTTATTGCGTATAAAATATTCCTTAGCCCCACTGTATTTCACTTCTTTGATAATGATCAATAAAGAAGGTCCGATGGTAATGGTCTTCCTGATTTCCGCTGGCTTATCATTATCAGTTCCTTCCCTATCGGCAATAATGGTAAGCCTAACACCACGGCGGCGTACTGCATTCACATAATAAGTGTCGCCGTCAATGATCAGTTGATCTTCTTCCTTTAAATACCGCAGGCTACCTTTATTCTTCACCAGTTTGCCACTGGGTTCGGTGTAGGTATAATTAAATCTCAGTGAATCTTTAAGATCAACGATCTCTAGTTTTGTGGGTAAACTGGTTTTTGATTTATCGTTACTGTAATCGGTATAGGTGAGGATTCCGCTCCAGTTTCCTGCAAGTTTTTTTAATTCATCTGCTGTAACCCCGCCTTTTTGTGCAGTAGCAAAAAATGAACTGAACAAAAGCAGGCAGACTAAAATGATCTTCATAACTTTTATTTTAGAGTGATTGATAAACTAACTTGCTGAAAGCTTCCAGCCCGGGGTCTCTTGCACCCATTAAAAGTAATACAGAATTATTATCCGCATGGTCCAGTGGAGAAAGATGTGGCCTTACGGCCTCTACAAATTTGTTCCTGTCCTCAACAAAAAAAGCATTCTTCCCCAGTGCTTTGATATCATTGATAAGGTCATTGGCAGAAATATCTTTTACTGCAGTACCACCTGCATAAAAGATCTCGCTCATCCAGATCTCGTCCTGCGGTCTTAATGCAGCGGCGATCTCTTTCACAAAATCGGCCCTTAAAAAACGGGTTGGTCCGTAGCCATGTGGCTGAAACCAGGCTACCACTTTATGGGCAACAGGTTGGCATGCCCTGATAGCTGCAGCACATTTCACCGGGTTATGTGCATAATCATCTATAACCCAAATGCCGTTCTTATTACCCAGTACCTGGTTGCGGCGGTAAATGCCTT